>DATMHB010000246.1:0-5142 GCA_035555175.1 Flavisolibacter sp.
ACTGAATTCAATTCGTAGCGGAACACCAATGGCGCTGCTGGAAGATGTTCTGGTGCCCGTTTATTTTTATCACCGTTACCAACTTGAAGCAGCGACCAAGCTGGTTGGTGGAATGAATTATACTTATGCCGTCCGTGGAGATGGACAGCTGGTGACGGGAGCGATTCGCAGGGCTGAACAGGAGCGTGCACTGAAGGAGATCATTACTTGCATGAATCCAAAATTCTTATTGCTTCCCGAGCATATCGCAAAGCTGATCCCGCCGCGGCCCGCGGGTTACAATTTTACAAGGGAGCTGTTTAAGAAGAGAACGGGACTTGCATTCGATGCATTATCGCCGGCGGAGACGGGCGCCGACCTGCCTCTTTCGTTCTTATTCAACAGCGAGCGACTGAACCGGATGTCGGAATACCGTGTTCAGAACGGCGGATTGGGCGCGGATGAAATGATCACGATCCTCATCGACAGCACCTGGAAAGCGCGGCGGCTCAAAGGCATGGAAGGGCTCATTCAAATGCAGACCGAACAAGTACTGCTCTCGTATTTGCTCGCTGCCTCTGTCGACGACAACCTTTCGTTTGTTTCAAGGGCAGCTGTGATCAAGAAGCTCGCTGATCTGAAGTCATTTATAGAGGCCAAAAGAAACGCGCCGGGTGATGCCGTTTATCAAGGTCACTTGTTGCTGGCACTCGAACGGATGAAGGCGCCCGATAAGGCAAAGCCAACACTGCATGCAGAGATACCGCCCGGCGCACCGATCGGCGCGGAGCTGGAATATTGAAGCATAAAAATATCAAATCGATCATGTCGCAGCGGGGGCTGCTACGGACCAGGTTTTCTTTCTCATTCCGTTTCTCTTTCTCTTTTTTGCCTGGCCCGGTTTTATTGTACCCTCTCATGATTAAATCAAGTGTATGTCTTCAATGCCGCTGACTGTTAGAAGGGCCATCGAACTGATGGGTGTTTATTTTCTTGGTATGATCATTCTCGCCGGGAGTGATATCATCACACCTGTCGTTACCGCTTTTTTTTTGGCTATCATGCTGTTGCCCGTGTATCGTTTTTTGAGGAGAAGAAAAATTCCTGAAAGCCTCGCCATTTTTCTTTCAATTCTTCTCCTCGTCGTTATCATCGCTCTGCTCGTATGGTTCTTTTCTTCACAGATCAGTCAGCTGGTTTCTGATTTTCCACAGATCAAAAGAAATGTTGAGGTGCACCTTGCATCACTTAGCGGTTGGATTGATGCCAAGACGAATTTCTCGACTGCGAGGCAGGTGGCACTGATCAATGAACAAAATGATAAACTGCTCAATTATGCAGGCGGACTATTGAGTGGCGCAGCATCTTCCGTGACCGGCGTCATAATTTTTATAGGCTTGCTTCCTATCTATATTTTTTTACTACTGTTCTATAAGAACCTGTTGCTGCGGTTTGTTTTTATCTGGTTTCCACAGGATACGCATCCCAAAGTAGAAGAAGTAATGCGTGAGTCGGAAGTGATTATTAAAAGTTACCTGGTGGGACTTCTGATACAGATCACTTATATCACGGTATTGCTGGGAGGAATTCTGCTTGTGATAGGCATCAAGCATGCGATACTGATCGGGGCTATCTTTGCCATTCTAAATTTGATACCTTATGTAGGCGCACTCATTGGAAATATCATCGGCGTCCTGCTCACGCTTTCATCCTCGCAGGAATTGTGGCCGATCCTTGCAGTGCTGGGCACAATTGCTTTTGTTCAATTTCTCGATAACAATATCCTCATGCCACGCATTGTGGGTTCGAAGGTCAGGATCAATGCCCTTGCCACCATTGTGGGCGTATTCATTGCGGGCGCACTGGCTGGCATATCGGGTATGTTTCTTTCACTGCCTGTTATCGCGGTACTAAAGATCATATTTGACAGGACCACAAACCTCAAGCAATGGGGGGTATTGTTCGGGGACGAACGTCCGAAGAAAAGCCCGATGAGTTTTCCTGCATTCCGTCTGGCCAACAAAAGGGTGAGGGAGAAGCTGGAGAGGGATAACGATATTGAAGCTCCCGATAAAAAATAATTCAAAGCAATTCAGGATTCATACAGCTCCAGTGGAAGGTCATCTGGGTCGCGAAAGAATGTAAATGTTTTGCCGGTGATCGGGTCCATTCTTACAGGTTCACACGAAACGCCATGTGACTGCAGCGACCGAACTGCCTCTTCCAAATTATTCACTTCAAAAGCCAGGTGTCGCAGTCCGGTGGCCTCAGGGCGGGTAGGCCGTGGACCATGTTCGGGGAATGAAAACAATTCAATGATGTAGCGGCCATTGAGGGAAAGGTCAAGTTTGAAGGAATTCCTTTCTTTTCTATAGGTTTCCGCCACGATCTGCAAGCCCAATATCCTGCAATAAAAATCTTTCGACCGCTGGTAATCGGAGCATATGATGGCAATATGATGAACGTTATTCAGGGTAAGCATATAGAGCGTTAAGAGGACCAAATCTAGGCGTTTGACTCTTTTTCTCCTCATATTCCCGGTTCCCCCGCGTGCATAGGCAACACAGATTGGGTCGCCCCGGCCGAAGCTCCACAGTGGTATTGCATTTGCATCTTCTTCCGAAATATCTGTACATGGGAACGCTAAGCCTGGTACCGGGTAAACAGAAATGGCTTTACCTGCTACCTACAAAAGGTAAACTTATGCCGTTTGCCTTTTTATTTCTTGTCCTGCTGGCAATACCCGGGAAGTCGGCGGCCTATTCGGTGCTTACACACGAAGCCCTGATTGATGCCAATTGGGACAAAACCATTTTGCCCGCGCTAAAGCAGAAATATCCATCGGCGACCGAGGAAGACCTGAAGAAGGCGAGGGCTTTTGCTTACGGCGGGGCTGTTGCTCCGGACATGGGGTACTATCCTTTCGGCAGTAAATTATTTACCAACCTCGTTCACTACGTTAGGAGCGGCGATTTTGTGCAAAGCCTTCTCGATGAACAAAAAAGCCTGACCGATTATGCATTTGCACTGGGTGCACTTTGCCACTATATGGCAGATACCTATGGCCACCCGCTTGGCACGAACCGTTCTGCGCCCATCATCTATCCTGAGGTGGGGCGCAAATTTGGACCGGTCGTTACTTATGCGGAAGACAAGACCTCGCATCTGAGAACTGAATTTGGTTTCGATGTGTTGCAAACGGCGCGAGGTAATTATGCATCACAGACCTATCATAATTATATAGGATTTTCCGTGGCCGATACCTTGCTGATGACGGCATTTCAGAAAACTTACGGACTCGAGTTGAAAACAGTGTTTCCTAAGCTTTCATTGGCCATTGGCACATTCAGGTGGAGTGTAAAGAATCTTTTTCCGTCCATAACGAGGGCCGCATGGGTAATGAAGAAAAAAGATATCAGGAAGTCGCAGCCGAGGGCGCACAGCAGGGATTTCATTTATCGAATGCATCGAAAGCAATACAACCACGAGTTTGGTTCAGAACGCGAGCGAACAGGTGTTTTCGCACATATCCTTTCTTACTTTATTCGTATTCTGCCCAAGGTTGGACCTCTGAAGGCATTGAAGTTCAAGACGCCGGGGCCGGAAGCAGAAAAATTGTTTGTACAGAGTTTCGATACGGTGCTCTATCATTACACGGTTTTTGTTACGGATCGCATGCCTCATTCGCATCACCTGCCTGATATTGATTTCGATACAGGGAAGAAAACTTTATTTGGCGAATATCCTCTCTGCGATGATACCTACAGGTCTTTATTGCTGAAGCTGAAGGAAAACGATTTTGCATCGGCTGATGAAAGGCTGAAGCAAAATATTCTCGCATTTTACAATCAGGTGCCGATCCGCAAAGCGGCCGAAAAAGAAAAGGAACAGGAAGAATTGAGCGAGGCCCTGAATGCATTAAGGGGAATTGTTGGGATGGTGAAGTAGGGGAGGGTCAAAAGGCGAAGCAAAAGGTTCCGATACGGCATCTATTTGAACAGATGCATTCAACGTTGAAGATAGATAACCCCAAATAATGCGAAGCACCGCAAGGGAGAGGGTCTTGCGGCTTTTTTGGTTCAGGTCTGTCTTCGTAAATATGCAAAAGGCGATCAGATGGAAGATTTCGGTTGTTGAAATGAAGAGTTAGCGAGGCGACTTATTAAATCAATTATCCAAAAGAAAAGTCTCCCTCCGCAGCAAGAAAATTCTCATGGTCATTTCACGGGTTCGATGTAATTTTCTTACGGGGGGGCGCCCCCCAAAATCGACAGAATGAACTAAGGATCCGTAGAAGCAACCCCGAAGTACCTGACCGGATGATCATTTAACACCTAACATTCATCATCAATCTCCTCATTATCTTTATTTCATGATCAACGTTAGCGAGCTCCGCCTCGGAAATTATATCCTTCAAAAATATGGCGGCCGCATTGTTACCGTCAAATGTTCCTACCAACACTTCGAACTCATTTCAAGAGAAGGTACAAGGGATCTTTACCCCGTCGTTCTCAAGGCAGGACTCCTGGAAGATTGCGGCTTTAGCGAGAATCCGGACTATCCCCTTCTGCCTGGTGCAAGAGAATTCCTCCTCGTGCTTCCTATTCCTGGAAGCAACAAGAACGAGCTTCGTGCGTATATAAAGAACAACAACGAATGCTTCGGCCGCGCTACGCTGAACGGCCTTCCGGCCAGCACCAATTTTTATCATCTTCATCAGCTGCAAAATATTTATTTCGCCCTCACAGGAAAAGAAATGATGATCACGATCACCGACGTCAAATGATCTTTCTGCCTGAAGCTATTCATGTATCGCGCATGCAGTCATCTTTGCATACGAATAACATTTCTGCGATCGGATTTGTATTTTTCATGATGGCGTCAGGATATAACCACGTCAAAATGTACTGGTTTATTACAAAGACAGATAGGAAGCACTGGAATGAAGTGCCGGTACATTATCCTATAGACCCCGACACAGGATCGCCCAAAGTAAAAAAACTCCTGCAGTTGAAATTATCGGAGGACTTCCATTGAGCGGACCAACTTGATTTTTACACATGGGAGCCGCACGGACCGGAATTATAATACCGGCCGGGCAACACTACCAGCGGCCACATCTTTGGCGTCCTATGCTTCCTTCAGAAAAATTCGTAATTATAT
>DATMHB010000247.1:0-3635 GCA_035555175.1 Flavisolibacter sp.
GCCTGTGTGCTTCCGGATGGTTGACCGTCGTTCCATTTTCATCGGCAACTTCTATCATGGTCTTTCCACTTTTCACCGACGTATCCTTTTCGGTGACATCTTCCGTTGAAGCAAAAGAGTCGTTCTTCTTTACCAGGATCCACGATCTTTCACCTCGTGCCTTCATGAGGAACAGGGCAAACTCGCCCCTGATCTTTTTTCCATGCATGATGATCTTGAGGTTGCCGGAATATAATTGTTTCAGCAGCAGCTTCTCCTGTTCTTTGCGGCTGAGGCCTTTTCCATCAATGGGTTCGTATGTGCCTTCATCCCACACGATCACGGTGCCTCCTCCATAATTACCCGCCGGTATAATACCCTCAAAGTTCCTGTAGTCATAGGGATGGTCCTCGACCATCATGGCGAGGCGCTTGTCGGCCGGATTCAGCGAAGGTCCTTTTGGCACCGCCCAACTTTTGAGCACACCGGCCATTTCTAACCGGAAGTCGTAGTGTACATGCGAGGCATCGTGTTTTTGGATCACGAAGCGCAGACCGGATTTTGAGGACTTTTCTTTTCCTTCGGGTTCAGGGGTCTTTTCAAAGTGGCGCTTCTTATTATACAGGGAAAGACTCATATCAGCAAAGGAGAAAAACTTATGCCATATAATATAAAGCAACCATCACAACAACAGGCCCGGCCCATCGTTGATTTGTCTGGCATGATTTATTACAGTGATCTACCTATTACTCATTTTAAACTTATTGTTTTATGGCAACCAGAAAAGACGGCAGCGCACAAAACATGGATGAAGGAAGAAACACGGATCTTTCTCGCCAGGACGAAGTAGCAACCGGAAGCAGAAGAAGCTCGGAAGAGGATGATACCGACACAGAAAATGTATCGGGCGACGTGGAAGAAGCAGAAGAAGATTTTGATGACGAGGAATTGAGCGAAGAAGATTTTGATGTAGACGAGGATGATCTTGACGAAGAGGACGAGGAAGACGAAGAAGAAATCGGATGATCCCGGAAGCGAAAATGCCCTGGAAAAACTTTCAGGGCATTTTTGTATGTACGCGTGTCTTCAGGTTAGCAGAACTGCAAGCATTATGCTCTTTTCTTCTTTGTACCTCCGGCGTCGAGGCTTTGTTTCAAAACTTCCATAAGATCCTTTACTGTAGCGGTGGCGCGCTTGGGTTCCGCAATATGAATTTCTTTACCGGCTGCTTTCGCCTTGATCACTTTCTTCAGCTCGTTTACATAAGTGTCTTTGAATGCGGCGGGATTGAATTCCTCCGTTAACTGGTGGATCAGCTTTGTCGCCAGTTGAATTTCTTTTGGAGAGATGCGCTGACCTTTTTTTTCTATTTCAGGCACTTCCCTTATCTCTTCCTGGTAACGCATCTGGTTAAGCAGCAGAACGCCATTGTACGATTTGAGGGCGCAGATGTGCATACGGTTCCTCAACATGAACTCTGCAAGACCGATGGTCTTGGTTTCTTCAAGCGCTTTGATGAGCAGGTGATAAGATTTATCTGCTCCTTTGTCCGGGATCAGATAATAAGGTTTTTCGTAAAAGATCGGATCGATTTCTTCCTCCTTTACAAATTGTATGATGTCGATGGTCTTTGATTTTTCGGGGCTGGCTTTGGCAAAGTCTTCGTCGGTCACTACTACATATTTCCCCTTGGCATACTGAAAACCCTTTACAATGTCTTTCCAGGGAACTTCTTTTCCGGTTTTGGTATCGATCCTCGCATACCTGATCGGCGCCATGTCCTTCTTGGACAACATATCGAAGTCGAGCCCTTCGCCCGACTCGACGGCACTGTTCAGCTTAACAGGAATATTGACGAGACCAAAACTTATGGCCCCTGACCAGATTGACCGCATAAAAAATTATTTAAGATGCAGGGTAGTAGATATCGGGCCTGTAATTATTCGAATTCCGGAACCAGGTGGAAAACGTGCTCACCGCACTTTGCCACCATGAGTGCCTGGTTGTTTTTGTTTCATAATATTCCGCCTTCATGATCTTTACCTTGACCAACACCATTTCATGAAGGGCCAGTTTCTTCGACTCTTCGGGCAGGCTTACAAAAGCATTCATTTCTTCGGGGTCGTTGACCACCCATCCCTTACCATTCACCTGAAGAAAACAACTCTTGCCTTTGCGGAAGAAATCAAGGCGAACGGGAAACTCCTTTTCAAATTCTTTCAGATTTTGCCTTGGACGCTGAATAAAGAACCATACATAACCGTAATCGTCCACTTGCAAAGTGGTTACAATAGAGGTAGGCAGCTTTAGTACGGAATCGCTCAGATTGAAGAAGATCGCGCTTCCAATTTCCTGGATCTTCTCCTGCAGAAAGTTTAATTGTTGATTGGTTGCCATATTAGCCATAACTGATTTTTTCGTGAGTGATCAAAAGAGACTCATCGTATTAGCTCCAAATTAAGTACCACAAAAAAATTTGTATAAACACGAAAACCGGTTGATGGCCCTGGGGAAAAAATGCTACAGATCGCTTCGTTTAAAAGAAATGTACATGCAAGTTGCTGGCACTATTTTTTCAAATGTTAACCTTTATAATTCATTTTTTAAATCATTTTTTTATGCCGAGAAATACGAATACTACCGGTTCTAAAAAAAGTACCGGCGCTAAAAGCACCAGCGCCTCCGGTGCTAAGAGCGAAGAAACGATGTTGAAGGAATTGTTTATTGATGAGCTGAAGGATATTTACTGGGCAGAGAAACATCTTACCAAGGCTCTTCCAAAAATGAAAAAGGCAGCAACTTCCGAGGAACTGGCCAACGCGTTCGAAGAACACCTGGCCGTAACTGAAGAGCAGGTGGGTCGCCTGGAAGAAGTATTTGAAATGCTTGACATGACGCCAAGGGCAAAAAAATGCGAAGCAATGGCCGGCCTGGTTGAAGAAGCACAGGGCATTATGGAAGACCTGCCAAAAGGAACAGCTGTGCGCGACGCAGGTCTCATCATCGCGGGTCAGAAGGTTGAGCACTACGAGATCGCCGCCTACGGAAGCCTGGTTCAACTCGCAAAAACAATGGGAGAGAACGAGATCGCTGATCTTTTGCAGCAAACACTGGACGAGGAAAAAGAGGCTGACCAGACCTTGACTGAACTGGCTGTCAGCGGTATCAATATCAGTGCTGAAAACGAGCCGGAAGAATAAAATTTTACGGCGGATAAAAGGCAAAACCAAAAGCCAGATCGAAAATTGGTCTGGCTTTTTCATTATAACAACTTTAGAAGTAAAACTTTACAAATGAAAAATGAGCTCGAGAGAGACATTAACTCGGAGATTAAGGAAAGCAAGCCCACTGAGCAAGCCACGGGATTCAAAGTCCGGTTCGAAAGAGCCGCAGCGGCCATAACACGGGCTACCGGGTCATCAACAGCCTTTCTGATCGCCATTTCTGTCATCCTGATATGGGCCATAACCGGACCCTTGTTCCACTTTTCGGATACCTGGCAACTGGTCATCAACACCGGTACAACCATCATCACCTTCCTGATGGTCTTTATCATTCAGCAGTCGCAAAACAAAGATTCACTTGCCATTCAACTCAAGCTAAATGAATTGATCGCCTGTGATGAAAGGGCAAGCAACAGGTTGATCGACGTGGAA
>DATMHB010000248.1:0-2350 GCA_035555175.1 Flavisolibacter sp.
TTTTTTATGCTAAGATCGCCGCGGAAGAAAACCAGTTCACCATCGACGATGTGATCACTGGCATTTCGCAAAAGCTCATTGACCGTCATCCGCATATTTATGGGGACGTAAAGGTGAATAACGATGAAGACGTTAAACGCAATTGGGAAAAGCTCAAATTAAAGGAAGGAAAGAAATCCGTGCTTTCTGGTGTGCCCAGGACGATGCCGGCGCTTGTCAAGGCCATGCGCTTGCAGGAAAAAGCAAAGCAGGTAGGCTTTGAATGGGAAAACAAAGAACAGGTATGGGATAAAGTGAAGGAAGAGGAAAAAGAACTTCAGGAAGCGATCGACACAGGTGATCACACTAAAATGGAAGAGGAGTTTGGCGACCTGGTATTTTCAATGGTGAACTTTGCACGGTTTTTGAATGTCGATGCCGAGAACGCTTTAGAAGTCACGAATAAAAAATTCATCAGGCGGTTTTCGCAGATGGAAGAAAAGGCGCTGGCCTCCGGCAGGGATCTCAATGAAATGACCCTGCAGGAAATGGACGCCATCTGGAATCAAATCAAACGCGATCAATATTGAAGCTTTTCCGACGACACGGCCACCTTTCCCGTCGCAGCCTCCTGATTCTTGCTGCAGTCTTGTTTCTTTTATCATTTGTATCGTCTTATTATTTCAAGGTGCAACCGTCGGTCGACTATCAGCAAAAATTATTGCAGCGCTACATCCAGCGGCAGGAAAAGGACGTGCAGAGGACAATCCAGGACAGTAACCTGATGCGAAAGCTGGTATTGAAGACGGAAACGATAGAAGAATTTAATAGTGTTGCGGCAAAGGAATACGGCCTCTTTCTTTTTGCAGAAACCCTTTCGGAAAGCCAGGACATTCTTTTCTGGAACAATCAGAAGATATTGCCGCCGACGGCCGACTTTGGTTTGCCCGACGGGGAATATTTCCAGCGTCTCGCCAATGGTTTTTATGTAGTGTTGAAGCACCGGCTGAATTTGCCCGGCATGAGTAATAACGTTATTGCCTACGTGCTCATTCCGGTGCTCAACCAGTACTATGTTGAAACCGATTATCTCGTTACCAGGTTTGTGCACAACAGGGAAGCGATCCGAAAGATCATGATCGCGGACCACAAGACCAACTGGCCTATTCTGTCCTCAAACCGCAAAGTGCTCTTTCACATCAAAGAGGTTACGCATACCAACCTGGCGACGAAAGATATTCTAACCGTGATGCTGCGGGTGGCCGCAATCATTCTTTTCCTGATCTATATTCAGTTCGTTGCCGAGTCCATTACACAAAGGTTCCGGGCGCTGCACGGCATCATTTTTCTCGCACTGGCTTTTTTTATAATTAGGGTGATCCTGTACAAATTTCCTGCGTTGTTGTCATTGCGCCAGTTTTCGCTTTTCGATCCGGGCATCTATGCCAGCAATAATATTAACCCTTCACTGGGGGATCTTCTCATTAATTCAGTGTTGTTTTGCTGGATCGTGTTGTTTGCCTGGTACAATATCGGGCCGGTGCAAAAGGTCCCCTCTTTTTTAAAGGGGAAGTCAATTTATGGTGCGGGGTTCGTTGCCATTTTCTTTCTCATCTTTTCAACGTTCCAGCTGGCCAGCATTGTACGTAGTCTGGTGGCAGATTCCAAGATCTCATTCAATGTGATGAATTTTTACGGACTGGACATGTATACCGTGATAGGGCTGATCGTACTGGCACTCCTCTCGCTCAGCTATTATTATTTCACGCGTCTTTTGTTCCGCTTCATCTTCCCGGCCTTCAAGAATCATTACATCTATATTTATTTTGCTCTCGCACTGGTCGGCCTGCTCTTCCTGACGTTCCGCTCAGGAAACAGTGTGGTACTTTTTCATTTGCCGGTATTGCTCTGGCTGGTGATCTATACCCTGTTGTTAAGCCAGGAGCGGTTTACCATTAACCGCTTCCGTGTTACCGTAGCCGGCGTGCTGTTCTGGATCTTTGTTTTTTCCATTTCATTCGCCGCCATCATTCTGCAGGGGAACAGGGAAAATGAGATGCGCATCAGAAAAAGCATCGCCGAAAAATATGACCAGATCACCGATCCTTCGAATGACCGCACCCTCAGCATAGCGATCACCTATCTCGACAACCGCTTTCTGCTGAATAATTTTCATCGCTTTCAGAATCGCGAGACCAATCGTTTTCTCCGCGACAGCATACTGAGACAAAGCTTTACCGGTTATAGCACGCGCTACGATACGAAGATCTATATTTTCGATTCCCTTAACCGCGGCATCTTCAACGACGACCCCCGCGGATATCCCGAGCTCAATACCATTTTTACGGTGCAAAGCAAACCCACGGGGATC
>DATMHB010000249.1:0-3349 GCA_035555175.1 Flavisolibacter sp.
TATTGCCCCATCAAACGAAGATAGTGAAATGGCAGACCTCTAAAAGGGGAAATCCGGATTTGTGGAAAGCTTGATCATGCAGATGAATTCAAAGTTCGATCAATTGCACAGGCTGTTGGATTTTTCCTAATTGCTGCCTCAATCTTTCGCAATTTGTATCTGTAATAAAAATCTGTGTTTCTTCATCTGAACAAACACGCATCAAAAGGTTGCTGATGCGCTCTTCGTCCAGCTTTTCAAAAACATCATCCAGTAAAAGAAAGGGGGAGAGGCCTTTTTCCTCTTTCAGGATTTCCATCTCGGCAAGCTTCAGTGCAAACAAAAGACTCTTTCGCTGTCCCTGCGAAGCAATGGCACGGAAAGGTTGTTCACCCAAATGAAAAAGAAGGTCATCGCGATGAATGCCCCCGGAAGTGCGCTGTAGCATGATGTCTTTTTGCCTATTGGCCTTTAGCAATTCCTCCATTGATAAATGGTGCAGTTCGCTCTCATAGATCAGGGTGATGTCTTCATAGCGCTGGCAGATGTCATTGTACAATTGCTTTACCAGGGGAAGAAATTTCAACAGGAAGGCGCGCCTCTTTTCAAAGATCTTTCCTCCGTTTGATGACAGCTGTTCATCCAGAATATCCAGTACCGACACGTCTCTGCCAAAACCCTCTTCAAAAGAACGCAGGTAAGAATTGCGCTGCTGCAGGATCCTAGTGTAATTGATCAGGGCTTGCAGGTAATCATGATCGAGCTGTGACAACAAGGTGTCAACGAATTTTCTTCTTTCTTCGCTGCCACCAATGATCAACTGCACGTCGTCGGGCGCAATGATCACGCACGGGTAACGTCCTATGTGCTTCGAGAACCGTGTATACAGATCGTCATTCACGGAGAATTCTTTCTTGCCCGTTTCCCTCAGTATGCAAACGGCCCTCTCTTCTTTGCCGTTTACATCGATCATTCCATCGATCCGGAATCCCTGATGACCATGATGAATGTTCATGGCATCCTGGCGTGTGAAATAGCTTTTTGTAAAACAGAGATAATGGACCGCGTCGAGCAGGTTGGTCTTGCCCACCCCGTTGCGGCCGCAAATACCGACGATCCTCTGCGTAAACTGAAAGTCGTGCTGAAAGTAATTTTTAAATTGATAGAGCGATATGGAACGCAGGTAAAGGCTCAAGATGTATAATTAAGCTGCGGCATTAAATTATCTGGTTCAACGGCTTTGCAAAGTTTCAAAGATCGAATTAATTACCCGAACCCGTTGCAGGTTTCCTGAATAAAGGATTTATTTTGGGCCTATAACTTTCACACGAACGCATGACAGCAAGAAGACAGTTCCATAGTTTTGATGCACTGCGGTTCTTTGCTTTCCTGAAAGTTTTCTTCCTGCACATTCCGGTGGCCGCCTTCCCGGTCTTCAATTTCCTGAAGAATGGCGGAGGTACGGGGGTCATTTTCTTTTTTGTGCTTAGCGGATTTCTGATCACTTATATTCTTTTGTCCGAAAAAGCAGGATCGGGCACGATCAATTTAAAAAGCTTTTACCTGCGCCGCATCCTGCGCATCTGGCCGTTGTATTATCTTATATTGTTCATTGCTTTTATAACACCATTCCTCGTTTCTCTTTTCCACCTGCAATCTTCCGGCGAAGGGTATGAACCAAACTGGGTGATGTCGTGTCTTTACCTCGAGAATTATCAGATGATCAGGATGAACGGCCATCCCAACGTGTCGCCGCTCGGCGTTACCTGGTCGCTGTGCATTGAAGAGCATTTTTATCTTTTTTGGGGATTGCTGCTTTATTTCCTGCCGGTAAAAAAGCTGCCGCTTGTATTGGGATTGCTCCTGGCACTGGCCCATGTGGCACGCTATTTCTTTACGCTTCACGGATGGCTCACGATCGACCTCCTGACCAACATCGATTATTTCGTCTACGGAGCCATACCTGCATTTCTTTTGGTATGTCAAAAGAAAAAACTGCTGGCATGGATCACGCAGATCTCGTTCGGTACAAAAATATTCCTGATCGTCCTCACCATTTTTTATGTTGAGGTGTCGCCCAACATTTCATATCCCTTTCAGTTGTACGTTGAACCGGTACTATTCGGCGTTTGTTTCAGTGGCGTCATTTGTTTAATTCTGCCCGACAAAAATGCGCTCAGGATCGATGACCGCAGCCCGTTCAGCAGGCTTGGCCGCTACACCTATGGCATGTATCTGTATCACACCATCGTCATCAATCTGCTGCTCCACGTGTTCGACAAAACAGGAGCCTGGAGCGGATCGATTCCTAAAGTCTTGCTTTTTATTGTCATCGCGTTCCTGGTCACCACCGGAATCAGCCTGCTTTCCTACTATTGCTTCGAGCGATATTTTCTGATGCTCAAGAAAAAGTGGGCCGCACGAGCCGGCGAAGAAGCGATCACTGCCTTTGCCGGGCCCGTGGAACGCCCTAGTGGTGATCGTTACCAGTAAAACTGGCTGCGCCGTCGTGGCCATCCAACGGATCCCTAAAATTTTCCCAAACAAGGATGTTTCTACAGGAAATCCTAAACCCTGCGCTATAAAATCACAACCAAAGGGTTAATCCCTTATTTTTGCGGCCAAAATTGCCGCCTGTGGCCACAAAATTTTCGAAAGAGACCTATCTGTATTGGTACGAATTAATGCAGCTCATACGCCAGTTCGAGCTGATGGCCGAAGAGAAATATAAAATGGAAGGAAAGATCAGGGGATTTTTCCATGCCTATGTTGGACAGGAAGCGATTGCTGCCGGATGTATGACGGCAACCAAGCCTGAAGACATTTTCATTACGGCTTACCGCGATCACGGTCTTGCCATTGCCAAGGGTATTTCGGTCAATTCATGTATGGCCGAACTCTATGGAAAGTTCACGGGCAATGCCAAAGGGAAAGGCGGGAGCATGCACTTCTTTGGCAAGACGGAGAATTTCTATGGAGGCCATGGTATCGTAGGTGCACAGATCGGCACCGGTGCCGGGCTTGCCTTTGCGGAACAATACCGGGGCACCGACAATGTGGTCCTTTGCTTCTTCGGCGATGGCGCCGCAAGACAGGGCATGTTGCACGAGACGTTCAACCTGGCTATGCTTTGGAAGTTGCCCGTGATCTTCATTTGCGAGAACAACAACTATGCAATGGGCACATCGGTTGGCAGGACTTCAAACATCACGGATATTTATAAACTGGCCGATGCCTACGAAATGCCGGCAGACGTTGTGGACGGAATGAGCGCAGAGACCGTGCATGAAGGCGTTAGCCGTGCTGTAAAAAGAGCAAGGGAGAAGGGCGGACCTACGCTGCTTGAGATCAAGAGCTACAGGTATAAAGG
>DATMHB010000250.1:0-2805 GCA_035555175.1 Flavisolibacter sp.
AAATACCGGAGCAGCAACCATGAACAGGACATTCAAAATATTATGCGAGGTGAAATTGCTACACGAGTTCTACCTGACGGAAGGCGAAGGGAATACTATTTTCGATTTGACCGCGCAAGCCGACAGGATGGACTTTTTACAAAAGCGTTTGGTCGACAATGCCCCGTCTATAGGAGACGACATCGGTTTTGAGCTGTTGCCGGCCGACAAAGATATATTTTCAGGATACCAGTTGAAGTTGCTTCCATCTTATTCGGGATTCCAGATCGCGGTGGCCGTTGAAGAGAAGGCGTTAACAGGGAACATCATTGCGTACGCACCGAAGATCCCAATGCCGGATGACCTTCGCATTCAGGTTTTGCTGGTAAAGAAGAATCATCACATTGACGAAATATCCAACGCCGGCCTTGATAACACGTTTCCCGGCAGCTATCTCTTCTCCAATGTAACCCTATCAGGCCTTAAGACATATCCTTTTCTTTCCACGCCGATCGCGCCACGAAAGCCTTTATTGCCTTATCAGCAGGGCGAGCTCGCACTGGATCCTTCAGATAATTCCATTAAAGCTTTTTATACAGATGCTGCCGGTGTTGAGCAATGGGCCGCGGTGAGAGGCGAGGGCTTTGTGCATGAAGGCGATCGCATAGCCATTCCTACCCGGTTCTATTATTCTCTTTCGAAATTTTCCGGTGCCACCCAACTCCATTTTGCGCTGTTGGACAGCCATGGAACTTCCGTGCAGGATTTTCAATTCACGGTAAAACCTTCCGATAAAAATGTTTTCGTTCAATTTGATGACAGGTCATTGTCGATGGCGGACCGCGAGGGATTGAAGCCGGACACCACTTATTCCCTGAAGGTAGATGGCAACAATGGTCTGTCAACAATGCACCCGATCGTGTTCACATCGGCATACCTGCCTGCCGAATGTTGGGGCCTTGTTGTATTGCAGCCTAAAGTGGCGCAAACACAATTTTCTCTCATCGACCAGGACGGTCTGCTCCTTACGCGTAAAGATCCGGCCGGCGATGTCATGCCGCCCCTGTTTGAGATCAGATTGAAAAGCCGCTTTCTCTTCTGGCGGTACAGGAACAACCGCAACATCAGGCTGAAGCCCAACGCAAGTCTTGACCCTTATCTCCTTTACAATTCAGTCAGGGGGATCATGGATTCGATATCATTCAGGAATGCCACTTACAATCCAACCTTGTTTTCAGACGGGACGAACACACGGCTCCTTCCGAATCCGCCTTCGATCGATATGCTGGTGCGGGAGAACAACAGGGTGTATGCAGATATTCCTGTACCGCGATCAGATCTTTTCGATATATAAATAAATATTCAAACCAATAGCATTAAAACAAAAAGTTTATGGCAGAATACAAAACCCCGGGAGTGTATATAGAAGAGATTCCAAAGCTCCCTCCATCCATCGCTTCCGTGGAAACTGCAATTCCTGCTTTCATAGGTTACACGGAAAAAGCCAGGGAAAAAACCGATGGCGACCTGGTTGGGAAAGGGAAGCGCATCTCGTCCATGCTTGAATACATTCAATACTTTGGCGTGGCGAAGCCGGAGCTGGGAATTGTGGTCACCGTAAGCACAAGTGGGGGTAAAACAGAAATCCAGGGAAGGATCGATCCCGCGAAGCAGTCAAAGTTCCTGATGTATTATTCCCTTCAGATGTTCTTTGCCAATGGTGGCGGACCATGCTATATTATTTCGGTTGGAGATTACCAGGTTACCGGCGATGTGGTGATGGTTTCTAAACTGAAGGAAGGTCTGAAGGTGATCGAAAAGATCGATGAGGTGACCCTGATCGTTTTCCCTGACGCTGTCAATCTTGAAACCGGCGTAGATTTTTATGACCTCCACACCGACGCCATCCAGCAGGCATTCAAATTACAGGACCGTTTTGTGGTGATGGACGTATGGCATAACCCCGATAATGGCGAGAACTGGAAAGCAGATATAGATTTTCTGAGAAACACCTTGAGCGGTACCACCAATGATTTTAAATACGCCGCTGTCTATTTTCCCAGGATTCGGACAAGCGTGGATTTTCAATACAAAATAAAAGATAGCGAAGTGGATGACGATGCGAAGGTGGTGATAGAAGGTTCTGCCGATGGAGCCACGCTGGCGGAGCTAAAGGCAAGTAACAACACGCAATATTTCCAGGCAAAAAATGCGATCAACAGTATGGAGATGGTGCTGCCGTCGGCACCTGCCGTTGTGGGAGTTTACGCACAGGTCGACAATTCGCGGGGCGTTTGGAAAGCACCCGCCAATGTCAACATCAATTACGCTGTGGGTCCGTTGTACCCGGTAAGTCACCAGGACCAGATGGATCTGAATGTGGATTCAAAAGCAGGTAAGTCCATTAATGTGATCCGCACATTCCCCGGCCGTGGCCCTTCCATCATATGGGGTTCGCGAACGCTTGCGGGCAACGACAACGAATGGAGATATGTACCGGTTCGCAGGTTCTTCAACATGGTGGAGGAATCGACAAAGAATGCCACCGAGCAATTTGTTTTCGAGCCAAACGACCTCAATACCTGGACGCGTGTGAAATCGATGATCATCAATTACCTCACGCAGCAGTGGAAGGCGGGCGCACTGCAGGGCACCACCACGCGCGAAGCATTTTATGTGCATGTGGGTCTGGGTGAGACCATGACATACCAGGATATCCTTGAAGGAAGGATGATCGTAGAAATAGGCATGGCGGTGGTACGGCCTGCCGAATTTATCATACTGAGGTTCATGCACAAAATGCTTGAGGAATCTTAATCAATATTC
>DATMHB010000251.1:0-6430 GCA_035555175.1 Flavisolibacter sp.
AAGGATACAACTGGTACCCCTTTGCTGAGTCAGTTGCCGCTTCCCGTGACAACTGGACAAATGTATCATTCACGGTAAACACGTATTGCTTCCCTGCTACACGAATCGAACAATTCACTTCCTGGCCAATAGGCACCGCAGTTATTTCTTTCGATACCACCTCACCGTGATTGTACACATAGGCGAACAGGCGGAGTGCTTTGTCGCTCCACCTCCATCCAAAACGTGCACTGTACTGGTGATGATCACTGTTGTTGTCGGAAAATCCATACAGCTTATTGATGTCGTACTGGTTTTCCGCACTGGCGCACTGGTAGATGGCAGTGCTGTCGAACTTTACGGTAAACTTCATCTCGGTGAGATCAACCGGCTTATAACCAGTCTGGTCGCAATACTGATGGCCTTTTTGTATCGTATATTGTATAAATCCGGAAGAAGAAGGTTTGGCCATGGCCTGAATAACAGAATCCGCGGCTTTTTTGCACGACGTAAAAAGAATGGCCGCAGCAATAACGAGAAGGAGCGATCTCATTGGTTTTCCTTTAGGATTTCTGCTAAAATAATTTCGATTCCCCAAAAGAAGAAATACGTGAAGGTTTTACTATCACATTTTTTAAAAAATACGAATAAGCACTTATAAAAAGGCGTTCCGAAGGCATTCTGTATTTTTGGAGGCTCAAGAAGGAATATTGTGGCTGACAGAATACAAGTTTTACCCGATAATATTGCCAACCAGATTGCTGCAGGAGAGGTGATCCAGCGACCCGCCAGTGCGGTAAAGGAACTCCTCGAAAATGCCGTTGACGCAGGTGCATCCCAGATCCAGCTGATCGTGAATGATGCCGGCAAATCGCTGATCCAGGTAATTGACAACGGCGGCGGCATGAGTGAGACCGATGCACGTATGTGCTTTGATCGGCATGCCACTTCCAAGATCAAAAACATAGATGATCTTTTTCATATCCGCACCATGGGATTTCGGGGCGAGGCGCTTGCTTCTGTTGCGGCGGTGGCACAAGTGGAACTGAGATCAAAGCGTGCTTCTGATGAGGTGGGCACCTGCATAGAGATCGAGAACAGCATGGTCTCAAAACAGCAGCCAATTGCGATGCCAACGGGCACCAGCATCAGCATGAAAAATCTTTTCTTCAATGTTCCCGCCCGCCGGAATTTTTTAAAGAGCAATGCCGCCGAGATGCGTCACGTGATCGACGAATTCATACGCGTGGCACTCTCCTTCCCGCATATTTTCTTTTCGCTGACAAGCAATGGCCAGCAGATCTTTCATCTCGAGGCCGGCAGCCTCAAGCAACGCGTGCTGCAGCTGCTTGGCAATAATTATACTGCAAAACTTGTGGCTGTAAAAGAGGAAACCGACTATTTGAATATCTATGGCTTCGTTGGCAAGCCTGACACCGCGAAGAAGACAAGAGGTGATCAATATCTTTTTGTCAATAACCGCTTCATCAAAAGCCCATACCTTAACCATGCGATCATGAATGCCTATCAGGACATGATCCCTGCCGACAGCTTCCCGATGTATGTGCTGTTTATCGACCTGGATCCTACACAGGTGGACGTGAACGTGCATCCAACCAAACAGGAGATAAAGTTCGATGATGAAAAAATCGTGTATGCCTTTGTGCAGGCAGCAGTAAAGCATGCGCTCGCACAATTCAGCATCATGCCAACACTCGACTTCGACCTCGACCGCTCCATTCAGCAACTCGAATCGATACAGAAGCCTTTTACGGAAGAGAAACAATCGGCCAGCAAATCATCATCCATATTTCAAAGTTTCACTGAAGCGAACCAGGCACACAGGATCGAAGCCAGTCCGCGCGACTGGAGCAGCGATGAGGCATCTTCATCTGGCTTTCAATCGCTGGGCAGGTATTTTCTTGAAAGTGCCGGGGATACGGCACAGGATGAAATGGCCGACATTCGCGCCCTCAACCCTGGTCTCGAAGATGCAAGGCCAATCCAGGTGTTTAATAGTTATATCCTGCTTTCCACGCCGTCCGCCTTTTTCCTGGTTCACCAACAGGCGGCGCACGAGCGGATCTTATATGAACGCCTTACTGCCGCACTTGAAGGCAAGCCCGTTGCTACGCAGCAAAGCCTTTTCCCCGTAACGCTAGAACTCGCGCCCGCCGATGCCGTGCTGCTGCAGGAGCTGATACCCGACCTCAAGCCACTCGGATATTCGATAGAAGTATTCGGGAAATCGGCATTCGTGATCCAGGGCACACCTGCCGACGTTGAGCAGGGAAATGAAAAAATGATCCTCGAAAAAATCCTTGAACAGTACAAACACTTCAGCGACCTGAAGATCCCAAAGAGGGAATCACTGGTAAGGACCGTGGCTTCGCAGCAGGCAGTGCGCGCAGGCGCACCGCTAACAGAAAAAGAAATGAAAGGGCTGGTGACAGATCTTTTTCAATGCAGGCAACCAAATAGTGCGCCTAATGGAAAGCCCACGTACGTGGCGTTTGGAAAGGGGCAGATGGACAAAATGTTCGCACGATAGGAGATCAAATGTTCAATATTAAACAAGGCAGGAAGAGAAAAAGGACAATACAAGCTTTACGCGTTTGCGGTTTTTCATTTTCCTTTCTTTGAATTATTCATTCGGCTCATAATCATACGGTAGCTGGTCGGCAAGGTTCTTCCACGACCAATAGCCCTCGTTGATCCAGCTTTGCTGGTCGAAGAAATAACCGTTCGGCTTAATAATAATTCCATCGATCAGATTGATGTACGAGATCTGGATCGGTACGTTTTCAGGCAAATGATACTGCTGCAGGTATTGCTTTTCAGGCGCCTTCTTCGTATACGATATACTGGCCTTGACAGGAAACCACAGCTCGGCATTCTCCGTAGAATCATCATAAAAATAATAGGCCGTATCGTAGGGATTTACGAGGCGGTCAAACTTATCCCATGCCGTTTTAGAGTTGACGTCAACGGTGAAACCCTGCTGCTTCAGTGTGCTGTCGTAATACGAACGGAGAAAGTGTAGCCTTGATCCATAATAGGCCTGCGCACGATTTTCCTTCCATGCCTTTTGCTGCTCCGCTGTGCCGTCCATTTCGGAATAGAGACAGCGGCCACGATAAGAATTAATATCCGTCTTGAAGAAATAAACAAAGGAATCAAGCTCGTAACGAAGATTATATCCGAGCGCATGGTTGGCGATGATCAGTGGTTCGCTCGCCAGCACCTTCAACCTGTCATTCCTTTTGAAGTAGAGGAATTTTAAGACGTCGGGGTTCTCCAGCGTACAACTATCCGCAAATGGCGTGGCGCCAATAAAATGTTCAACAAAGAAATGTCCGTATTTCAGCCATCCGTCGGGCACTTCATTGCTGCTGCGGATGATGATCTCGCTCATGCTGTTGTCGGCCTTCTGCAATTCAACGTTGATCTCACGATTCTCGCCGCCCTGCACGGTGATCGTCTTGCTTGTATAACCTGTGTAAGATACGATCAGCTCATAGCCACCTTTGTCGAGGCTCAGATGAAAAAGACCATCCTTGTCAGTGATCGTTCCCTTCGTCGTATTCTGTGCGAAAACCGAAGCACCCTGAAGGGGTTCATGGCTTTCGGAATCGACCACTTTGCCGCTCAGGCTGAACTGGGCGAAAGCAGCGATGGAAAAGAGGGTGAGGCCAATCAGGAATATTGGTTTTTTCATAGTATACTAAGATAATTTTTTTATAACGTAAGAAGGCCTGTTTCCATGGCTTTCTGATATTTTTCACAAGCCTTTTCAATGACAGTCCTGAGCGGTGTATAGGCAAAGCCCGGTAAAGCCCTTAGTAAATTCCGGTTATCAAATGAAGTTTTACTCTGGGCCACTTTGGCCGTTTCTCTTGTCAAAAGCGGCTGGCTTCCTGCTATCATCGATCTCAGTCCTTCCAGCCTCCATGCCACTTCACCCATCATCTTCGTCGCTTCTTTATGCGGCGGCCTTTTCTGAAACCCTTCTGCTATCGTTTGAAACAGTTGTTTGAACGACCAGTTCTCTGCATTCACAATATATTTCTGGTGTTGGGCTTGCGCGTTCAGGATCTGTACGGCTGCTTCTGCCACGTCTTCAACACCAACAAAACCATTTACGCCGTTTGTATACCAAGGAAATTCCTTGTATGCATTCCGGAATATCGCGCAGCTGGATCTGTGCCAGTCACCAAAACCCAAAATAGTACTCGGGTTGAGCACAGCTCCTTCGAGGCCTTCCGCAAATCCACGCCACGCATGCATTTCAGCCTCGTGTTTGGAAATGGCATAGTGCGTGTTGCTCCTGCTGGCCTCCCATTTTTTTTCCTCTGAAACCATTTCCGCTTTCGATGTTCTGCCGAGGGCGGCCACCGAACTGATATGCACGAACCGCTGCACCTTCCTGTCGAGAGCTGCGTTCACTACATTCGCCGTGCCCTCCACATTCACCTGATACATCAGTTTTCTGTCGTGTTTGGAAAATGAAACGATCGCGGCCGCGTGGATCACATCCCGGATACCGTGCATGGCGTCATCAAGTGAAACCGGGTCGAGCACGTCACCCTCTACCCATTCAACTCTATCGAAGATTTCCGGAGCAATAAAAAAAGGGAGCGCTGAAGAACGGCGGATCGCCCTGACCGCGTGGCCTTTTTCAACGAGGTTTTTAATGATGTATGCCCCGAGAAAACCAGTGCCGCCTGTTACTAAAATCATGTTTGGTCTTTGTGCGCCTCTTAAAGGAAATCTTCCTTTTCTTCAGCTAATAGTGATAATATCCTTTTCCCGCTTTCTTTCCCAACTCTCCCTTTTCAACTTTTTCTTTCTGGATCTGCGATGGCCTGAGCCTTTCCGGCCGGCCCAGCTGCTCATATACCGAACAGCTAACGGCATAGTTCACGTCGTTGCCAATCAGGTCCATAAGCCTGAAGGGACCCATCCTGAAACCGCGGCCTTCGAGCAGTTTATCGATTGTTTCAGGAACCACTTTACCCTCTTCCATGATCCGCAGCGATTCGATATAGAACGGACGGGCAACGCGGTTGACAATAAAGCCGGGTGCATCGCGGCACAACACCGGCTCTTTACCTAATGCCCGCGTGAAGGACACCAGTTTTTCAATCACATGGTCCGGCGTCTGCTCGCCCTTCACCACTTCAACAAGCTTCATGATGGGCGCCGGATTAAAAAAATGCAGGCCGGCCAGCATTTCCGGACGCTTCACCGTTTTCGCCAGCGTGGAAATGGATAGTGATGATGTGTTTGACGCAAAGATGCTCCCTTTATCATTTATATCAGCCAGCTGGTTGAAGAGGGCCGTCTTTACATCTGCTTTTTCTATAACTGCTTCTATTACCAGTTGCGCCCTGCAATCGTCAGGGTTCGAAGTAAATTTTATATTTTGAAAGACAGCGTCCCTTTTTGAGGGTGCCATCTTTTGCTTTTCTACGAGCTTTTCCAGATCGGTATTCATTTTTTCGCGGGCCTTTTCCACGGTTTCGGGGCTGATATCATAGAGGATGGTTTCGAATCCGGCGGCGGCGCAAACCTGCGCTATGCCTGCGCCCATAGTGCCCGCACCGCAAATGCAAATGGTTGTCATCAATTGATATTCCTCATAAAATTATGGTACAATAATTTCTAACTTTATAAAAGATAAATGATCGTTATGAACAAGAAAACCATGATCGCGCTGGGCATTGGCGCCGCTATCGCTGCAACCACAGCAATTTATGTTGTGCTGAAAAATAAAAAGGGACATTCAGAAAAGCCGCCGAAGAAGGCCCCGCAGGTCCCCGTGAATAACCCTGGTGAACAATCAGAATTCGCTACGATGGCGAGCGAGTCCGAAATTGGTTAACACGATTCATCAGCATGCCGGCGGTTCTATACTGCGCTGTCAAACTGCTTTAAAAACCGAAGGTCATTCTCACTGAATAAACGAATATCATTCACGTCGAAGAGCAATAGGGCAGGCCGCTCAATACCCATTCCGAATGCATAGCCCGTATACTTATTGCTGTCGATCCCGCAATTGTCCAAAACTTTTGGGTGCACCATGCCGCATCCAAGAATTTCCACCCATCCTGTATGCTTGCAGATCCTGCAGCCCTTGCCACCGCAGATAAAGCAGCTGATGTCCATTTCAGCGCTGGGCTCTGTGAAAGGAAAATAAGAAGGACGGAACCGCACCCTGACGTCCTTGCCGAACATTTCCTGTACGAAGAAATACAATGTTTGCTTCAGGTCGGCAAAGCTTACATTTTCATCAATATATAATCCTTCCACCTGATGGAAAAAACAGTGCGAGCGCGCGCTGATGGTTTCATTGCGATACACCCTGCCGGGGCAGATGATGCGGATCGGCAATTCACCTTTTTCCATTTCACGGATCTGCACATTGCTGGTGTGGGTTCGTAAGAGCCAG
>DATMHB010000252.1:0-3986 GCA_035555175.1 Flavisolibacter sp.
TTCAGGTCCGGATGATATTCTATAACGGACGCTTTTCCCTTCCCATTATTCCTTCAACTAATTGACTCTCGTAGTTTTACGGAAGAATTTGCACGTAATCTTGCTAATGAAATGATAGATTTTCAGTAAAATCCATAAGCAGAAAATAGGTCAAAACTGCTCTTGTACAGCCCTCGTCATCTCTTTAGTTTTGTCACAGAAGTTGATTGATCCAGTCAATCGTCCAAGTCCAAAAACCGTCCTGAAAGAGACTATCCAAATCCTTTAGAAAACCAATCCAATATCAGTCAACTTCTTCTTTTTCCAATCCCCATGAAACTGACTTGATCAGTATCCTGAAAAACGCTTCGGCCGTAGCGATGCATTATGCATGAGGCCGTTGATTCATCCGATTGATTAACCCATATTGATTGAACATGTGTGCATTGTACAAAGAGATCCCCAATCGAATCCTGATAATTGATGACGATGTTGACCTCCTGATGTTATTGGAACGCAGACTCGAGCGCGAAGGCTATCATATCGAAACGGCGGCGAGCCTGCCGGAGGCTGAAGAAGTCCTTTCTTCGTTCAAACCCCACCTGGTATTACTGGATATCAATGTTAAGGGCCAGGATGGCCGCAAGCTTTGCTGGAAGTTGAAAATGTCGCAGGACGATCCGCCGGTGAAAGTGATCATCATGTCGGGTTATGACTACAGCAGGGGAAGAGCAGCTTTATTTGGCGCCGACGACCTGTTGCCTAAGCCACTCAACGTTGATTACCTCCTTCACCTCCTTTCCCTGTATCTTTTCAGCACCGGAGAAGGCAACACAGTGATGCCTGAAGACAGCGAGATCAGGAGAAGCATGAACAGTTTCTGGCATCAGCTGAAGTCCAAGCTTGTATCCATTGGTGACGCTTCGTCGTAATTGATACCATGCTCTTCGAGGCATTCCTCAATATCGCCCATATCCAGTTCATTGTTGGCGAGAAGCCTGTTCGCAAGGTCCGCCACTGTTTCCCAAATGTTCACATTGGCCAGCGTATAGAGGGCGTCTCGCAGTCCATGCTCAATGAAGTTTTCATCCTCATCCGTTGATGTTTCCTTCATCACGTGTTCAATGAATTCAACCCGCTGCAGATCGAGATAATCGATTTGCATGGGCAAAGGGATATGCGCATTGCTATGATTGTTATAAATGGCGGCGGCCACCGATCCGCCAAGAAAGATCCTCGCCAACCTGCGGCCCACCTCCACGCTTTCAAGTTTCGCCGCCAGCGCTAGCGACCTGAAATACTGCACATCCGAACCCATGAACTTTACCGCATGCTCTGCATCTTTCCCATAATCGATGAGGGCAACGCTGGAATACTCGTCTTCATTCGGCTCGTTGATCAATGCCGCATGCCGGCACCGGTAACCACACAGGTAAGCAAAAAGGATATGTCCACTTTCATGATAGGCACATACTTCACATTGTTTGAAGCGTTCAGCCACCAGCTGGCTTCTCGAGATTTGATCGTTTTGCATATTTATAAAGAGACAAGGAACATTCCTGTAGATAGTAACGCCTGAAGCGGATGCGCACTATTTACGCACAAAGTTTTACCCATTGCTGAACGAACGGGTGCAGTGGCTTTGCGCAAACGGTGAGGCGAAGTCCTATTTCAAAATTTACGGTGTTCCGCAGGCACTTCTCAATGGAAAAAGGCGGCAACCGGTTAAATGGAACTAACATCTGTAACAGCATCGAGATTGATAACCCCATACACATGCGGAAATGCCTCATTCACCGAAGGCGCGACTTCGTACTTCAATTCACCCTTGAGCCTTGATGTATCCAACACCAGCTTTACCAAATCGTTTTGGCCTGCAAAATATCTTTCGAGAACGCCTTTTACCTGATGTGCTTCACTGCAATGAATAAAACCTTCTGTGGTCAATGAAGGCGCGGTATAAACTCCCTTCGCCTTTGCTGCCTCCCATTCCTTCCGTGTGGTAACGTGATAAATGACCGCCATTTTTTATGCAAATATCTGAGGGATTTATAATTGGCAGATCATTGTCAGGCCTGTATAGTGACGGCCGGCCTCAGGAAGAAAATGAATTTTTCTGCCGGCCAACTGATATAAACCATTCATGGCCTTTGCACTTAAAAAGCCGATAGCCGCTCCGGCCATGACATCGGATGCCCAGTGCTTATTATCATAAATCCGCGACAGTCCCACCAGCGACGCAAAGCCATACGCAAAATAGGGAACCCATTTGTGGTCGCTATACATAGTAGCAAAGACCGTTGCCGTGGTAAATGCGTTCGAAGTGTGTGCGGAAGGAAACGACTTGTTTATTCCAGGTCCACCCGCCCAGTCAAACGTGTTGTATGGATCACCGGTATTGGGACGGTGGCGCTGGAAACTTTGCTTTAGCCGGTCCGTGACAATACCATTCAACAGGAGGCTGCCTCCCCAGACAATCACCGTGTGTTGGAGTTTCTTGTCCCTAATAATAAAAGCAGTAGCAGTCGTGCCTGCCCATGCAATTGTATGAAAGCGTCCGAGCCCGAAGGATGTGACTGACCTTGATATACCGGTTTCAAACCCCGTCTTTGATTCCTGTGATTCATCCTGTATCCGGGTATCAAGAAAACGGTAGCACGCATAAACCGATGCACCATAGGCGGCACCGACCAGAGGTTTGAGCCAGATTTTATTTTTTTTATGAACCGAATCAGACGAAGAAAATTCGAATTGTTCTGCACTACTTATCCGTTGTGCATGGCCTGCGGCGGAGCCAAAAAAGAAGAGCGCAAAAAAAAGGGTTTTCATAGAACCCTGAATGTATAAAAAATCGTGGGTTCGTCATAATGCATCCTCGCCCTTGACGGTCCTTTCAATATTACGGTCGGGTATCCACCAGGTTAGGGCCACCAGCACAAAGATACCCCCCGAAATAGCCGGGTGAACGAAGGCCAGTGGAATAGCAGACAGGTAGGCGACGCATGAAAATGTTCCTTTACGCGTTTGCTTCTGCAATGCCATGGCAAGCTTTTCATTCTTTGGATGTGCCGCTTCAACCGCCCTCAGCAAAAAGAAATAGGCGACGCCGCATACAAAGAGGATAGCCGCATATACCGCCACCGTCGTACTGTTGAAATTATTCTCTCCCATCCACGCCGTTCCAAACGGCAGCAAGGAGAGCCAGAAAAGCAGATGCATGTTGAACCAGATCATCTTACTGTTTACATGAACCACGGTGTGTAGCAGGTGATGATGGTTGCCCCAATAAATGGCCACGATAATAAAGCTCAGCACATAACTGATAAATACGGGAATCAGCGGCTTCACCGCGAGCCAGTCGGTGCCATGAGGAATTTTCAGTTCGAGGACCATGATGGTAATGATAATGGCCATCACGCCATCACTGAAAGCTTCAAGTCTTGTTTTCGTCATAAGCAGTTTTTAATTCCGGCGCAACCCTTTTAGTTTTTGCGCGAAAATCTTGAACGTGGTGCTGAATGTGCGATCTTCAGCGGGTCGCCTTCAAACAGAATAAAAATAACACATTAATATGCGCCGGCAACAAGGGTTCCCCGGTCGCGCCCGTATCTTTGCGATCGTTTATAAGGACCAATTATGTGTGCCGCTTCATCTCATAGCAAACCCAATGTTGTACTCAGCATTCTTCAGAACAAATGTCCGAGGTGCAGAAGGGGAAAGCTTTATCAGTTCGGGAACTCGTACGACCTCAAAAATTTCATGAAGATGAATCAGCGCTGTCCTGTATGTGGCCAGCCGCTCGATATGGAACCAGGTTTTTATTATGGGACCAATATGGTGAGCTATGCGCTTGCGGTGCTGATATCGGCTGCATCGTTTGTCATCTGGCTGCTTACGATCGGATTTTCCTTTCACGACAAAAGGTTTTTCTTTTGGATGGCCTTCAATGCAGTGTTGCTGGTTATACTCCAGCCGCCATTGATGCGCCTTTCAAGAACCATATGGCT
>DATMHB010000253.1:0-4920 GCA_035555175.1 Flavisolibacter sp.
CTTTTTATAGCCATGAGCTGCACCGCGGCAAGATGGTTGGTCGTTGGAAAGTCGGGCAGATCGGGCATTCCGATCAATTGGCGTGAACGGATATTTCTAAGCAGCATTTCTATCAGGAAAGGCACTTTCTCAGGTTGAGCCTTGTAAGAATTCCAGATGAACAATACTTTTTTCTCTTGCCGTTCCGCCATAATCATTTTTGCATGCACCATTTCAAGGCTCATCGCGGTGGAACGTACGGAGTCGAAATAGGGCTTTTTTGCCGATCTGAGTTTCTGGAAATATCCAAGCACAGTCCCGGTTTTCTCTGATACGATATTTTCTGACGCGAATAAAACTCTATAGAAGTCTGCCGTATCCTTGTCATATTTTGTTTTGCGCGCGGCGTCACACGGTAAACAATAATCGTAAAAGGTATTCGGAGGAACAACCGTGTTGACTTCAAATTTCGCGTCCATGTTTGCAACTAATGACTTTACCTCTTCATATGCCTTTATTACCTCGTCGGGTATCGCATAGGTGTAGGTAATAATCCCCGGGAGATCCGATGTTGAGGATACCGGAGGCGGAGTGGGGTCCGTGACCTGGTAACGATCGTCGAGATAAACTTTCATTTCATTGGCAGCCGCATCGATGCCCCGGTTCACCTGCACGATGAGGCCTGCATTCCTTTGTGCGCCGGAGAGCCCATCGTCTACACCGACCTTCATTTGTTCGACCTTGGCAATTTCGGTTTTGATCGTTCCGAACCGGTCATTTGCCGGCGAAAAATTGACCGTGACCGCTCCGGAGGAAGGACTGAAGCGGATCACGTCGCCACCTACTCTGCGGAGCGACGTATCATTTATCTTCTGTCCTTTGAACCAAAAGATCTGAAAGGAGGTATCTATTGTCTGGGATTTGCATACCGGAGCATGAAAAATAGGTAAGGACAGGATCAAACCTTGGACAAACCGGCCTACCATGTCGAAATTTTTAGTTAGGAAAGAATTTTAAAAATTAAAAACTTTCCGTTGAAGCTTCAATAGAACGAATTGCGTAGTCCGCGTAACGGCCTCCGATGGCAAAGCAAGCACCAAAGGGCAATATATTTGCGCCAATGAATGTGAAAGTAATTGCCTTTGATGCAGATGATACGCTTTGGGTAAACGAGCCCTATTTTCAGGAAACGGAGAAGGTTTTTTGTGAGATGCTCGAAGACTTTCAGCCTGTGCATACCACTGCAAGGGAATTATTAATGAGAGAGATCGATAACCTGGCGCTGTATGGATACGGGATCAAAGGGTTCATGTTATCCATGATCGAGACCGCGCTGACGGTTTCGAACCGGACGATCGAAAGTAAATCGATTGAAAAGATCATTGACCTTGGCAAGGCTCTGCTGGCACGTCCTATCGAATTGCTCGAGGGAATTGAGGAAGTGCTGCTGACACTGAAAGAAAAATACCGGCTTGTTGTAGCTACTAAGGGCGATCTCCTCGACCAGGAGAGAAAACTGAGGCTTTCAGGTATCGAACACCATTTTCATCACATCGAGATCATGTCCGATAAAAAGGAAAGCGATTACCTGAAGCTGATCCGGCACCTTGATATTCATCCGTCCGAATTTGTGATGGTGGGAAACTCACTCAAGTCAGACGTGATGCCCGTATTGGCTATCGGAGGGCATGGTATTCACGTTCCTTTCCATACTACCTGGGCACATGAGGTAGTTGAGCACCATATTGCACACGAAAATTTTTACCAGGTCGGGCATATCAGGGAAATTTTACCTTATTTGCTCTCATGAAGCA
Source organism: Flavisolibacter sp. (assembly GCA_035555175.1). Lineage (GTDB taxonomy): Bacteria > Bacteroidota > Bacteroidia > Chitinophagales > Chitinophagaceae > Flavisolibacter. Next base: position 1,794 of record DATMHB010000253.1, read on the forward strand.
ACGGCTTGATACCGACAACTGGGAGCGAAAAGAGCACTATTTGTTCTTCAAACAATTTCAAGAACCTTTTTTTGGAGTTTCGGTACAGGTAGATTGCAGCAGGGCCTACAACAGGGCGAAAGAAAAAGATCTTTCTTTTTTCCTTTATTATCTGCATAAATCCCTTGTTGCCGCCAACAAAACGGAACCCTTCCGTTACCGGATCTCAGGTGAGGATGTTTTTGTGTACGATCAAGTACATGCATCGCCCACCATTAACAGGGACGACGGGACGTTTGGATTTGGTTACATGAATTACTATGAAAATTTCAACCATTTCAGCGGTGAAGCAAAAAAAGAGATCTCGCGTGTTCAAAGCACCAGGGGTCTTATTCCCGCGGTTTCAGGCGAGAATGTCATCCACTATTCTTCACTTCCTTGGATCAACTTCACGGCCATTTCGCATGCGCGCGCATTTTCTTTTAGCGATAGCTGTCCGAAGATCTCTTTCGGTAAGATCACAGGCAAGAAAAAGAAAATGAAGATGCCTGTTTCGGTTCATGTGCATCATGCTTTAATGGACGGACACCATGTTGCACAATATATAGATCTCTTTCAGCAACTGATGAACGAGCGATGAGGCTCGAAAAAACGCAAAGAAGGTACTTTCAGACCCAGATGGGCACAGCACTGTGACGCTTTCTTTGCGTTTAATCTGAAAGCTTGCTGCTGCGGGGGATCAGCTAAGTATTAGCCCGCACAATAATATGGCGTGTCGAGGAACTGAAGGTGTTTTTCGCCGGCAGACAAGGAAGGAATTGATCTGTTCAAAACGCTGCGCATCAACAGACTAAATAATTAGTTTCGATTCGTACAAACCACAGCGTGATTTACCTTGCTATGTTTTTAGAAATGGAGTAGTTTGGCGTCCTTAAAGATATGCTATGAAAAAAATCCTGGCCCTTATTGCTATAATTTTTCTCCTTTCTTCCTGCGCCCGCTCCATTACTCCATACGAAGCAGCGAACGGCAAGGCCAAATGCGGAAGGTCGCTCAGGTGATCTTACGATTTTCGAACTAATATAACTGGCAGATCCTTTTTAATTTTTTCGCGATCTCGACACTGTCGCTGAAAGAAGACGGTTTGACCATATAGTCGAGCGCTCCAAGACGATAACATTCTTCCCGCTCGTTAGCATTGACAGATGTGGAATATATGACGACGGGTATTTCTTTAAAGCGTTCATCTCCCTTGATCTTTCTTAGGGTCTGCGTACCGTTGAGTATGGGCATGTTCAGGTCCAGGACGATGAGGCATAATTCGGTCTGCTTCTGAAATAGCTGTTCAAGGCATTCGATAGCCTTTTCTCCATTCTCTGCAAAATATAGCTGTTCACCGGGAAATTGTGCAAGGTAAACGTCTGAAAACTCTTCCCTGTCCTCCGGATCATCATCGACCAACATAATCCCTTTCTTCATAAATAGTTTAATGACTGCAAAATAAAGTAGATAACTAATTTACTTATAACTTAATTCCTAATAAAATTATTAGTCCGGTTACTTGCTGATCCAGCTATTAAGTCGACGATGAGGACCAATCATCGCCGTCCGGCCGGACATTCACCACGTAGTTCTGTTTTGAAAAATGCCGTCCCGATCGCCAGGTATAGCAATAACTTTCGGGCCAGGCCAGTTTCAAGAACAGCACGCAGCGCTTGCGATCCTTAACAGATTTTGGGCGCGCAGCCAGGGATGAATTTCCGCAAAAGCCCTGCACTATTTTGTTCAACGAATATTTTACTTGTATAAGCTTTATTCGATCAGGAGTTTAGCCGGCCATTAAGTTGGTACACTTTTTTGGTAGTAATAAGTATGCGAGGCCTGGTTATTTGTTTGGTGCTGATCACATTGAGCGTATCCGTAAGTAACACGCAGAAGACGGTTCGTCCCCTGAATGCGCAGAATAAATTATTCATCATTACCCTTGATGGTTTTCGATGGGAAGAGATGTTCAGGGGCGCTGATTCGGCGATCATCACCGACCCTGAATCAAACACCGATACCTCCATTGCGAGGGCGCTTTATTGGGATGAAAATCCACAGGAAAGAAGGAAGAAGCTCCTCCCGTTCTTCTGGAGCGTAATCGCAAGGCAGGGCGAACTATATGGCAACCGGGATTTAGAAAACCGGGTAAATGTGGCCAATCCGTATGCATTGTCGTATCCCGGGTACAGTGAACTGCTTACCGGTGAGGTGGACTATACCATCTACGGTAATAAAAAAACAAGGAACAGCAATAAGAATATTTTACAGCTCCTCAACAAGTCCGATGCTTACGCAAACAAGGTAGCAGCCTTCACTTCATGGGATGTATTTCCATATATACTCGGCAAGAAAGAGAAAGCGGGCTTTATGTTGAACAGCGGTCTTGAACCACTCGATGAAAAGCAACTCACACCTTCACAAAGTTTATTGAATTCCCTTCAGAATGCGGTTGATGATAAGAAGGCGCCAACAAGATACGATGAGCTGACCTATGTGGCCTGCAAGGAATACATCCTTAAGAATAAGCCATCGGTCGTGTTTTTGAGTTTTAGCGGAACGGACAATGCGGCCCATGAAGGACGTTACGATCAATATTTGCAACAGGCCAACAATGCCGACCATATGATTGGAGAACTGTGGCGGCTTTTACAGGCGATGCCTGAATATGCGGGGAAGACCACCTTTCTCATTACCACAGATCATGGACGCGGCAAATCAAGAACTAACTGGTCTGACCATGGAATATTTGTATCGGGGTCTTCCCAAACATGGTATGCGCTATTGGGAAATACCGTGGTGCCGCACGGAGAAATGCGGTCCAGATCACAGCGCTATCAAAAGGAGCTGAACAGCCTGGTGTTGGACATTCTGTCGCGGAAATAGCATCTCAAGCAGATTCTACCTCAGTATTAGGCATAGTTTTTTCATCATTAGGCTGAATACCTGACCAAAATTTTGAGTGCGGCTAAGGCTTCGCAGGCGCTCGAAAAGGCGGCAGCCGGGTCAGGTTCTCAAGCCATTCCATCAGTTCCTACCTCATAACTAAAAATAAATTTTATGCGTACCAAAAACAAAACGGACGATAAGAAAAAGGTCGCATCGA
>DATMHB010000254.1:0-5861 GCA_035555175.1 Flavisolibacter sp.
CCACTTTTCCACTTCCTTGCGGTATAAAGATGAGATGGTAAAGGCCATAGCTGAAGAGCTGATCGCCGAAAGCGACTATCTGCAGGGTGAAACGATCAATACGGTTTATTTCGGAGGAGGAACGCCCAGTTTACTTTCTCCTGACGAGTGCGGATTATTGATGGACACGATCGGGGCTCATTACAACCTGTCCGCTGACCCAGAGGTAACCCTTGAGTCAAATCCCGACGACATTACAAACGAGCGCGCAGCAGCATGGAAGCATTCCGGGATCAACCGGCTGAGTATTGGCGTTCAATCCTTTTTTGAAGAAGAGCTGAGATGGATGAACCGCGCGCACGATGCCCGACAAGCCTTGTCCGGCGTTCAGCTTGCGCTGCGGCAGTTCGACAACATCACTGTCGATCTTATTTATGGCTCTCCGCTGCTGAATGATGACATGTGGAAGCAAAACGTTGATATGGCAACTGGTCTGGGCATTCCTCATCTATCGTGCTATGCACTGACCGTGGAAGAAAAAACACCGCTTCATCAATTGATAAGGAAGTCGAATGCCGAAGATGTTGATATGGACAAACAGGCAAAACAATTTCTACTGCTCATGCAGTGGCTGAGAGAAAAGGGCTATGAGCACTACGAGGTATCCAATTTTGCAAAGCCGGGATTCCGCAGCCAGCATAACTCTTCGTATTGGAAGGGAGAAAAATATCTTGGTGTCGGGCCGTCGGCCCATTCATTTAATGGAAAAGAAAGAAGGTGGAATGCGCCTAATAACAACGGCTATATCCGGGGCATAAACGAACGAAGCCCCAGGCGGGAATCCGAATTGCTTACTGCATCCCAACAATTGAATGAATACATTATGATCTCGCTACGGACAACAGAAGGCATGGACCTAAAAAAAATTGAAATGAACTGGGGCGTGACGGAACGCCAGAGGGCACAGCAACAGATTCGCGGTTTGGTGACAAGGGGACTGGTTGAGATGAGAAACGACATAGTGCGATTAACCGACAGCGGAATGCTGCTCGCCGATGGGATCAGTGCAGACTTATTTGCCGATGCACCGGAGTATGCTGCGATCCGCTAGGCAAAAGAATTCGAGGACCGTTTTTTTTGGAAAATACCGAAGACGGTTTTTTGAGATGGATCAAACCTCTTCCGCTTTACACCAGCACCTCTTCGATCTTCCTGAACCCTTCCGCTGCATTCATTCTTTCCCAAAGGATTTTGTAAATGGTTTCTGCCAGTGGAATATCGGCGCCCATCGATCGATTGATATTATAGATCGTCTTCGACGCATAATATCCTTCTGCCACCATGTTCATTTCCAATTGGGCCGACTGAACAGAATACCCTTTTCCGATCATCGCACCAAAGGTCCTGTTGCGTGAATACAGGGAATAACACGTGACGAGCAGGTCGCCGAGATAAACTGATGCGGCGTAATTGATATCTTTTTTGTGAGTAACAGGATCGGTACCCTCGTGCTCGCCTACGACCATGTGCTGCGCACCTGCTTTTTTTAGAAAGCAGGCCATTTCATCTGCGCTGTTCGCGATATAAACGCTCAGGAAATTATCACCGTACTCCAGGCCGTGCGCGATGCCAGCGCCCAATGCATAAATATTCTTCAGCACTGCTGCATACTGCACGCCTAAAATGTCGGTGTTGATAATAGTGTTGATGTAATTGGTTTGAAACAGGCCGGCAATCTGCGCGGTCGCTTTTTTCTCAACACCGGAAAAGGTAAGGTAAGAAAGCTTTTCCGCAGCTACTTCCTCGGCATGGCAGGGGCCCAGTACTGCAAAATAGCTTTCGAGGGGGAAAGAGAACGCCTCCTTCAAATAATCATTCAGCAATACATCCGGTCCCGGTACGAGGCCCTTAATGGCCGACAGGATCTTTTTCCCCTTTAGCAGCTTTGCATCGACCTGGCCAAGCACTTCCCGAATGTAGGCGGACGGCACCGCCAGCACCAGGAGATCGGATGCTTCTACGACTTCCTTCACTTCGGGTTGAGGAGATAGAAGTGACACATCAAAATAGGCTGAGGGCAGGTAGTTCGGATTGTGCCGCCTGTTCTTTATATGTTCTATCGAAGAAGGATTGCGTACCCACCAGTTTACCTTGTGCTTGTTGTCGGTAAGGATCTTCACCAGCGCAGTTGCCCAGCTTCCATTGCCAATGACACCAATGTTAATTTTTTTTTCCATTGCTATTCACCCGTTCCATCCGCTTCCCCGGAACTATTTTTCAAACAATTTTTCTTTTGGCACCACTTTTACTTTCCTGCCGGTCTTCAGCGTTTTGTTGATCTCCGTAAAGGGACCGGTAACTACCTGCTCGTCTACTTTCAAGCCGCTCGTGATCTCGATAAAATTGATATCCTGTATACCTGTTGTAACAGTCCGCTTTTCAACGGTTGCATCAGGCCTTACAATAAAAACCACTTCTTCCAGCTGATCACCTGAAACCCCGTCGGTATTCCCGTCATTATCGTTATCGGAAGTTTTCTTTTTTTCTTTTTTCTCATCGTCGATGCTCTTATCACTGCCTTTTACCCTTGCTGCAACGGTGGCAATGGGCACGCTGATCACGTTATCCTTTCTTTTTGTTTTGATATCGGCGCTTGCATTCATACCTGGTCTGAAAGGAAATCTTTTTGGTCTTGTGGGATCAATCAGGTCGCTGTAAGAAGAAGGTTCAAGTCGGATATGCACTTCGTAGTTCGTTACATCGCCCGAACCAGTTGCGCTGCCGCCTCCGGTTTTATTGGTGCTACTGGCTATCTGGTACACGATGCCTTTGAACTTACGATTATTATAAGCCTCCACCTCCACATCGGCCGAATCGCCGATATTTACCTTCACGATATCATTTTCACCGACATCCACTCTCACCTCCATGCTGCTCATGTCGGCCACGCGCATCATTTCGGTACCCACATTAAAACTGTTGCCGGCCACACGCTCGCCTTTTTTTACACTGAGTGAAGAGATCACACCATTCATCGGAGCCGTCAGCGTGGTCCTGCTCAAATTTTTGTTGGCTGCCTGCAATGAGGTACGCGTGCTTTGTGTTCCTGCCTGAAGGCTGCGGATATTCTGCACCGCGGCATTGTATTGCGACTGCGCGGACCTCAACTGGGTTTCATAAGTCTCCAGTTCAGACTTCGAGATAACTTTCTGGTCAAAAAGATCTTTGTTCCTGTTGTAGCTTGTTTTTGCCTGATCCAACTGGGCCCCCAGGGCATCGAGTGCCGCTTCGCTATTGGCTACGCTGGCCTGCGATTGAGCCACCCTCGCTGCCGCTTCATCGCGCTGCGACGAATAGATATCTGCATAGATCCGCGCAAGCACCTGGCCTTTCTTCACGCTGTCGCCTTCTTCCACATTCAGCTCAGTGATCTCGCCCGAAATATCCGGACTGATCTTCACTTCTATTTCAGGATAGACCTTACCGCTTGCATTCACGGTTTCAATGATGGTTCGCTTTTGTGCCTTTTCGGCCGTAACCTTTATGCCTTCATTGGACGAGCCGCCGAGCATCTTGCTTACCAACAGGAGCACGATCAAAATACCAAGCCCGATTAAGATCCATTTCACTGTCTTGTTCATAAAGAATTTAAAATTTAGTTCTGCTTAGTCTGGTCTTTTTGTTCTCAGCATCGCATGAGACCATCACAGTTTCAATCCCTGGCCCTTGTAAAATTCGAGCAATTTCAATCTGAACACGTACTCAAATTGTGCGGACAGCATATCGATCTTTGCCCTTGCTACCCTATTCGAGTTATTGAGCAGATCGTAAGTTGAAAGCAGGTTCGCATTGTAGCGCTTTTGTGCAAAATCATACGCTTTCTCTGCAGCTGCCAATGCTTTCCGGCTGGCGTTGAATTTTTCAATTGCAGCCATCGCATCATTATACGCTTTATAAATATCCTGCTTCAGGGTTTGCTTGTCCTGGTCGTTCTGCAGCTCATATTGTGTTACCGACAGTCTTGCCCTTTGATAATTTATTTTGGCGCGATGGCCGTTAAAGATCGGCACCTGTACACCAATGCCTAAACCCTGCCCGAAATTGTCGGACAATTGCGAAGCAAGTGATTCGGACCTGATATAGGTTCCCGTTGCGCCGCCTTGTGCGATGATGGGCGATTGGACATTAAAAAAACTTCCGCCTCCGGCGTCCACGCGCAATGCTGTATTCTGGTATCCGGTTACTACCTGCTGATACACCGGCAGTTTGTAAACGACGAACCGCGAGTTCAGATTTCCGAAGGCTGATATGGTAGGATACATGTGGCCCCTTACCGCCTCCGCGGTCTTGTTAGCTGATTGTATTCTCAGTTCATTCACCCGTTGCTGGGGAAGGTTCTGAACAGCGAGCTCATATACTTTTTCCGGCTGCAGGTCGGCGAGGTTCTCAACCGGTATCAATTCTATCGGCGGCGTGGTTACATCAAAAGGCAGTGCTGCATCCAGGTAAAGCAATGCCTTCATTTGTAAAACATTTTGTTGATACAGGGCCTGGGCAGAGATGAGCGAAGAGCTGTCGGCTGCCAGCTGTGCTTCAATTTCCGCCGAATTAAATTCGGGAAGCACGCCGGCAGCCACCCGCTTTCTCGTCAGTTCTAATTGTGAAAGGTCCTGCTGCACCTGCACTGCACTTATATTCACCTGCTCTTTGGTCAAGAGGATTTGTAAATAGGCAACCGCAACATTGAGTGCGATATCGTTCCGGACCTTGTCCGTTTGTGCCTTCTCTGCCTCCACGGTGAGCCGGCTGGCTTCAATATCATTTTTAATGGAGAACCAGTTGAAGAGCGTAACGCCGCTTTGAAGTCCTGCGGTGGTGCTGAACGTTTTCCTGTTCTCAAGTGTTCCCGTCGCTGGATTCTCACTAAGACCGAAATTATAGCCCGAGTTGACACCCGCATTGAAGGAAGGATACTGAATTCCCTTGTTTTGCCTGTATGAAAGCTCAGACAAACGCACCTGAAGGTCCGCCTGCCTGACAGAAATATTATTGGCCAATGCATAGTCAACGCATTTCCTCAAATCCCACTTGTCCTGCGCCCTTGCAACGCCGCACATGCACAGGAGGAACAGCAAGCTTAATATTGGTTGCTTCATATCTGTAAAAATAATTCAAATGTACTGAGGCTAGATTGTATTTAAGGCTTGCTTAAGGTCGTCGATCAGGTACTGGCTTTCTTCGAGACCCACATACATTCGAACGTACCGGTGGCTCTCGTCCTTTGGATCGAAATCTTCCGGCTTTATGCCTGCGCATTTGGGAATGATAAGGGATTCATGACCTCCCCAGCTCACTGCCATGAGAATGTGTTTCAGCGATTCGCAGAAACGCGTGATGGAATCAACCGTTCCATTCTTTATCGAAAATGTAAACAAACCACATGCACCGCTCATCTGTTCTTTTGCGAGGCTATACTGTGGGAACGAGGGATCAAAAGGAAAAATAATGCGGTCAATTTTCGAATGGTCTTTTAAAAAGTTGAGCACTTCGTTTGTGGTACGCGTGATCCGTTCGAGCCTGACGGGCAATGTCCTTAATCCGCGTATGAGCAGCCACGCATTGAAAGGCTGTATGCCGCTTCCAATATTGAGGTATTCGCTGTCGAAGATCTTTTTCATCATGGCTTTCGATCCCGAAAGCACACCGCCAAGCGTATCACTGTGTCCGCTGATATATTTTGTCGCGGTCTGCATCGACAGGTCGATACCCATTTCTACCGGCCGCTGGTAAAGAGGCGTGCAATAACTGTTGTCGACCATGGTTGTGATGCCTTTCGACTTTGCCAGCGCTGCCACTTCTTTCAGGTTCTGCAATTCATAGGT
>DATMHB010000255.1:0-3853 GCA_035555175.1 Flavisolibacter sp.
GGGAATACTGCCCTGGCCATTTACAGCACCATTGGATTGCTGATCGGATTTATTTCAGCCGGCGTAACCAAAGTGGTTTATTGGATCGAAGACGCTTTTGAAAAACTGCCCGTGCACTGGATGTGGTGGCCTATGATCGGCGGTATCGTAGTAGGTGTTGTCGGATATTTTGCTCCGGCAACGCTGGGCGTTGGTTATGACAACATCACGCACCTGCTTTCAGGCACTATGACCATCGGCATTTTACTTTCCCTTTGCTTTCTAAAGTTTATTTCATGGTCTGTGGCTTTAGGCAGTGGCACCTCGGGCGGAACACTTGCGCCACTGCTGACTATTGGTGGTGCGGCGGGTGCCCTGATGGGCGCTGGCTTCCAGATCATGTTTCCGGATTCGGGCATTGCACTTCCGTTGGCAGTACTGGTGGGCATGTCGGCCATGTTTGCCGGAGCATCGAGGGCCTTGTTAACGTCGATCGTATTTGCAGTTGAAACCACCGGACAAACGCATGCACTGCTTCCGCTCCTCGCAGCTTGCGTTGCGTCTTATTTAGTATCGTACCTGTTAATGAAGAACACGATCATGACGGAAAAAATTGCCCGCAGGGGCGTAGCAACCCCTCATGTTTATGAACCGGATATTCTGGACAACATCACAGTAGACAAGGTCATGCGCGAGGAGGCTGTGATCATCGGACACGAGGCCATCCTTTCTGAAATCAGGGAGTGGCTTTTGAAAAACCGCCAAAGGCAGCAAAATTTTTATGTGGTGGCGGATGAAGAAGGCCAATTCAAAGGCATCGTCAGCTCATCGAATCTATTTAGCATGCACCATGAGCAGAACACTGTGATCAATGATCTCATCAAAAGAAAACCGCTTACTGTTGGCCGTGAGTACAGTCTGAAACAGGTAGTTGAGATCATGGCGCGCGAGAACCTGGATGTTCTTGCCGTCAAAGGCACCGAGGATAATAAGATCATCGGCGTCATATCGTACCGCGACGTGTTGTCGGCGTACCGCATGCAGCTGGAACAGCATGAAGAGAACCGGACCATTTTTTTAAAGGAAAGAGCCCTCAGATTCTTTGCCCAAAGAAAAAGGAAGCTCTCCGTATTGAGACATCGTACGAAAATCTAATTGTAACCTTAAATCGTTACTTATGATACCGCAACTGGAAAACCTGGCACCTGAAGAACGGCAACTCATTTTTAAAGCGCCTGCGCTGATCTCCGTACTGGCTTGCTGTTCGGAAAACGGAATTAACTCCACTCAAAAAAAAGACGCTATTCACCTCGCCCACCTGAAGACTTTTACGGCGGCACCGGAGCTGATCCCCTACTATCGTAAAGTGGAGAAGAGCTTCATTCAAAATTTTGAAGCGGCAGAAAAAAGATATCAACCATTTGATAGAGAAAAACGTGCTGAATTGCTGAATGAAATTGAAAGGGCGAACCAAACAGTGAAAAAGCTCGATGAGCGCTACGCCAACCTCTTGCTGAAAAGCTTTTACAAATATGCCAACCACGTGAAGCATTCGACACATAGTGTATTCCAGGATTTCCTGATACCTCTTCACATTCCGGGGCTGAATGGTTGAGAAGGCACCGGTGTGACGCGGCCTCTCTGAGAATTCCCGCATGGACGGGCCTCATCGAACCTCCAATGGTATTTGGGATCAGCGTATGCCTCAGCAAAGCGTACCGATTCAATTTTTGCTATTTTCAGGGCACGGTTTTTAGATTCCTACATCCATAGCGAGGGCCATTGCCTGACGGATTTGTTCCCGTCGCATGCAAACATGGACATAAAAACGAATGATAAGATCAGGAAAGAGGTCGCACCCGCTGCTTCGGGGCGGTCCACCGTTTGGATGATGAGCTATATACTCATTGCCCTCGGCTTTCTTGTGGTCTATTTCCTTTTCAGGTTCGGATTTCTTTCTTTTGTCGGCACCTATCGTCCCTTTGTTCAACGGCTTGCAGGTGCGGGCTTCTTCATTTTTATTCTCCTCGGCGTTTCGAAAGAAATTGAGCACAGGGTTATAAGCAATTCTTCAACAAAGAAAATTCACTACAACCTCATCCGGTTGATCAGACTCCTGAGTGTATTGCTTGCGCTGTTTATACTCGTCACCTTTTTATTTCAGAAGTGGTACACGGCCGTTGTTTCGTTGGGTCTTGTTTCCCTTATTCTTGGATTTGCGCTTCAAACGCCTATCTCATCTCTTGTAGGTTGGTTTTACATTATTATCCGAACACCTTTCCGTATCGGCGACCGGATCCAGGTGGGCCAATTTACGGGCGACGTAGTAGAGATCAGCTACCTCGATACCACGCTTTGGGAGTTCCATGGTGACTACCTGTCCAACGACCTGCCGAGCGGCAGGCTCATTCGCTTTCCCAATACCATGGTGTTGCAGGAGGAGGTCTATAATTATTCCTGGAAGAAATTTCCCTACATATGGAATGAGATTCCGTTTCACGTTGCCTATGAAAGCGATCTGAAATTTGTAGCACAAACAATAAAAGAAGTGGCCACGAGAGAACTCGGGCCCGAGATGGTGGAACACATCCACACATTCAAGACCTTGCTGGAACAGACACCTGTGGATGAACTGGACATAAAAGAATACCCTTTTGTGGTTTTCAGAACGAATGCCAATACCTGGCTGGAAGTATCGCTCACCTATCTCGTGGCGCCGAAGCGAGCCTCGGCCGTACGCTCACGGCTGCTGGAAGCCATTGTGACGGCACTATTAAAGGAGCCGGATAAAGTTTTGTTTCCAAATGGAAATGCGCGGTAAACTTTACCGGTCGTACGCAGGGATCACATCATGGGATACCGGCCAGGCGGAGCGAGGCACAGAGCCTGCCTGCGCCAAGGCTGCGGCGGACGAAGCCCACCTTCGCTGAGGCTTCGGTGGACGAAGCAAGAAAAGAGCGAGAAAGAGAGCGGAGAGCGCAGCGCCATGGTGAGCTCAATGCTTTGCCGGGCTGCGGCGGGATGAATTTTTCTTTTGATTCTTGTTATACTTTCTCAGCAAAGCCCTTGCCTCCTTTCCCGATTGCTTCAGATCCTTGTCTTTCCACCTGCCATTTGAGCTGGCGGTAGGCAGCAATACAGAGCAAGTCTCGTCTTTATCAGATACCGACCAGGTGATCCAACTGACCTTGTTTTGTTCGGCCCATTCAATCCATTTATGCCATTCATCTTCATTGATCGGTCCATCTCCGCTTGCCTCCATTCCTGCTGACTCTGAAATAAAAACAGGAATGCCTTTTTTCAGTGCGTCGGTGCAACGATCCCTGAGGCCTTGCTTGTGCGTGGCCGCATAGAAATGCACGGTGTACATGAGGTTTGAAAAACCCTCAAGGGGCGCACCGGCAACGAGCTGTATATCCTGGTCCCAGTGTGGATTACCGGCCAATATGATATTATCAGGGTCATATTTTCTGATCACATTGATGACCTCTGTTTCATAATTTTTTACTTCTTCCCAGGTTTCATAATCGGGTTCGTTGAACAGTTCATAGATCACATTGGGATAACTGCCATACTCCTTTGACATTTGAGCAAAGAAAGCTTTGGCTTCTGTCAGATTGATATTGTGGCTATGCCAGTCAATGATAACATAGATACCGCTCTGAATGGCGCCGTCGACAACTGCCTTAACTTTTCTGACCGCGCCGGCGGAGTCCTGTAAGTAACCGCCGCCCGGCTCTATGCCCATGGCCGCACGAACTACATTACAGTTCCAATCTTTATACAACCAGTCCACCACATGTGCATTGTAAAACCGTGGCCAGAAATTATGCCAGCCAAAGCTCATGCCCCGCAACACGATGGGAATGCCCTT
>DATMHB010000256.1:0-2167 GCA_035555175.1 Flavisolibacter sp.
ATTACATGAGTATAAACTGGACGGGAAGAAGCTTCCGGTGGCCGGCGGTTATGATGAGCAAGGCCGTCTCAGTAATGACCCGTCATCCATATACAAGTCTCAAAGGGCATTGCCCATCGGCTTTTGGAAGGGATCGGGTCTATCGCTTGTGCTCGATGCAATGCTCACAGCCCTTAGCGGTGGCCGGTCTGTAAAAGCTATTACGGAGGGAGGGGTTGAGACAGGCATCAGTCAGCTCTTTATTGCCATTTATCAGCAGGACTTGCATGAAGACCTGATCCGGGAAATCATTGCTTATACGAAGAGCAGCGCCCCTGCAGAAAATGGAGGAAGAATCTCCTTCCCAGGAGAAAATACTTTACGCACACGGCAGGAAAATTTGCGCTATGGCATTCCTGTCAATGAAAAGATCTGGAACGACATCCTGAAAATGTAAGGGCATTATAGCGCGCGGTCCAGGTGCACATAGCCTCCATCAACATGAATGAGCTGACCGGTGGTATGCGATGATCTTTCGGACAGAAGGAACACCACCATGTCCGCGATCTCGGCGGCCGTGGTCATGCGATGGCCGAGGGGGATCTTCGAAGTGATCTCTTTCAATTTCGTCTCGGGATTCGGAAGTGTCTGAATCCATTTTTCATATAAAGGCGTATAGCATTCCGCGACGATCACGGCGTTTACGCGAATGCCGTAAGGTAATAATTCAACGGCCCATTCCCTCGTCAGTGCATTACGTCCTCCATTGCTGGCTGCATATGCTGACGTATTTCCCTGCCCTGTTTCTGCCGTTTTTGACCCAATGTTAACGATGGAACCTTTAGAGATCTTCAAAGCGGGAAGGGCATGATGCGCCACCAGGTAATAATGTATCAGGTTGCGGTGGAGGCTGTCGAGAAAGCTTTGATAATTTCCCCGCTCCAATCCTACTCCATCGTTCACACCCGCATTATTGACGAGGCCATCGATCCTTCCAAATTTGTCGATGGTGCCCTGCACTGCTTTTTCACACGCCTCCGCCTGTGTGAGCCCCGCCACCACCTGAAAACATTTTCCACCTTCCGCTTCAATGCGTGCCGCCGTTTTCTTATTGTCTTCTTCGCTGCGTCCTACGATCACGGGTATGGCACCTTCACGGGCAAGCGACTGTACAATGCCCTCACCAATACCTTTTGCGCCACCGGTTACAATAACCACTTTGTCTTTTAAGCCGAGTTCCATATTTTTTATAGCTGATAAAAATCAATTGCGTTCTGTCCGAAAAACCGTTGCTGTTCCTCTTTTGAAAAAGAGGCAAAATAATTTTCGGCAAGGCCCACTACGTCTTCATACCGGCCGGCAACGAGGCAAACAGGCCAATCTGATCCAAAGAGCAGACGGTTCACACCGAATGCTTCCACAACGGCATCAATATAGGGAATAAAATCTGCAGGCTTCCAGTGTTCCCAGTCTGCCTCCGTGACCATTCCCGATACCTTGCACCATACATTTGGAAGCGCCGCGAGTGAATCAATATCTCTTTTCCAGTCGCTGGTTTTCCTGAATTTGATGTAAGGCTTTCCAATGTGATCCAGGATAAATTTCTGATCGGGGAATTCCTGCACGAGTTCCCGGGCAAAGCCGAGTTGATCGGGAAAGACGAGGATATCGTAAGTAAATCCATTCTTTCCTAACAGGCCGATGCCATTTTTAAATGCCGGACTCAGCATCAGATCCCTCTTGGCTTCTCCCTGCAAAATGTGCCGGAAGCCTTTCAACTTTTTAAATTTTCTGAAGAAATCAAGACGTGCCTCCACGTCCCCTGCCTGCAAATCAACCCAGCCCACTACGCCTTTGATGAAAGAATATCGTTCTGCTTGATCCAACAGAAATGAAGTCTCAAGTTCGGATTGGTCGGCTTGAACGGTCACGCAGCCTTCTACTCCATTTCTTTGAAGCAGCGGCTCGAGGTGTTCAGGCAAATAGTCTTTTCGAAGCACCGACATTTGTTCTGTGATCCATGCGTCCTTCACCGGATCATATTTCCAGAAGTGTTGGTGGGCATCGATCCTGCCTCCAGGTATGGATTGTCCGCCTGCCATTATTTTCCTTTCGATTCGTACGCGCACACTTTCTGACTCGAAGTTCCAAGTCCGTCAATACCAAGTTCCACCACGTCGCCATGTTT
>DATMHB010000257.1:0-3127 GCA_035555175.1 Flavisolibacter sp.
GCCTACGCTGCTGCCTAAGGTTTTTACCCGGCTCTGCTGCAAAGATGGACGTTGAAGATCCCGTTCCGGTCCAATTCGCCGTTATGAAGAAAATCAAATATTTCTATAACACGCATACGCTCCGCTATGAAAAACTGGTAACGCCCCTGCGTGTTAAGCTCCTCCGGATCTTTGGTTTTCTTGCAACGGCCCTCGTTACTTCTGTTATCATCTCCTATTTCGCCTTTCAATTTGTGGGCTCACCTGCCGAAAAAATCCTGCGTGCCCAGAACGAGCGGCTCAGCGATAGTTACCAGGAATTGAATGCAAGGGTGAAGACCATCCAGGAACAAATGTCGGAGCTTGAGAAGCGCGACAATGAAGTATACCGCACCATTTTCGAGGCGAAGCCTATTCCCGACAGTGCACGCAGCAAGGCGATAGAGCAAGAACAGGAAATGGCGAAAGTGGAAAGCATGCGTGGCAACCAGCTCGTCAACTCGATCTATACCAGCATACAAAATCTCAATGCGCGGATCGCCTCTCAGAAAAATTCTTATAAAGAACTCACCGGCCTCCTCAACAACAAAGAAAAATTACTGGCGGCCACGCCTGCCATTCAACCTGTCAGCAATAAAGATCTTAACAGGATCGCCTCCGGATTCGGCTACCGTATCGACCCGATTTAAAAAACGGTAAAGCTACATGCCGGACTTGATTTTTCCGCGCCGCAGGGAACACCCATTTATGCTACGGCCGACGGTACGGTGATCACTGCTGGCAATACCGCCAATGGCTATGGCAATCACGTAGTGATCGATCATGGCTATGGTTATGAGACCTTATACGGACATATGGTGCGTGTAAAGGCCAGATCAGGCGAGCACGTAAAGCGCGGCGACCTTATCGGTTATGTCGGCAGCACCGGAAAATCAACGGGGCCGCACTGCCATTACGAAGTGCACAAGAACGGACAAAAGCTCGATCCTGTATATTTCTTTTACAATGATCTTAGTCCCCAGCAATTCGATGCATTGCTGAAGCGTGCTGCGTCCTCGAATCAAAGCTTTGATTAGAGCAGACTCGCGCTGAGGCGTGCCTGGCGGTCCCCGGGGCAGCCAGGGCCTTCTGGTAATCGCATGCAGGTGCCAGGATCGCAAAGCCCCAATGAATTCAATGCGGCGCGCTGGATGAAGCCGATGCGTTCTCCTCATTCGATCCAACATTCAGCAGTAACATTCAACATTAAATCTTGCAGCCACCGCCAAATATTACCTCTCGTTCCTTAATTTTGAAACAGGCATGGACAAATCCCTTTCACAAATCACCTTTGAATTTTTTGGTGGGCAGCCACCCGACGAACCCAAGGAATTTCTCTCGGGCCAGCCTGCGCCGCAGCCCAGGCCGGCGCCCAAGACAAGGGGCAGAAAGTCGCTTAAAGATTTTGAATCGGAAGTAGAACAGATCGAGATCCCCGAAGACGATATCCTTTTCCAGAAACAATATTATTCTATTGGTGAAGTGGCCACGATGTTCAAGGTGAATACGTCGCTCATCCGGTACTGGGAGAACGAGTTCGACATCCTTGAGCCACGCAAGAACAGGAAGGGCGATCGTTTCTTCAAACCATCAGATGTAAAAAACCTGCAGCTGATACACGACCTCCTCCGCCGCAGAAAATTCACCATTGAAGGCGCTAAGGAATTTATAAAAAAGAACAGGCAAGCCAGGGAAAAGTTTGAAATGATACAGTCTCTTCAAAAGCTGAGGTCATTTTTGGTCGAGCTCAAGGCCAATTTGTAGCGACTTTAACAAGCCTTTCCTCTTTCCTTATTTTTCCCAATTTAAATTTGATCTTGACATCTTCACTATGAAAAAGATATTTTTATTCGCCTCCGTTTTAATAATCTCCCAATTGGTATTTGCACAGGCCGAGATCAGCCGCGATGTGCACGGCACCAAGATCCTGAAAGGATTTATTACGAAACAGGAACTTGCAACCGATACCGCCTTCACCTGGTTCGCACAAAACCAGCAGGGTTATGTTCCCGAGGCGGCGGCGCTGCAAACGCTGAGGGCCAACAAGGATTCGATCAACATCATTGCGTTCGGTGGTACGTGGTGCGATGATACCAAGTTCATTCTTCCGAAGTTCTTTGTGCTGGCGGATGCAGCAGGCTTGCCACAGGACAGGATCACAGTGATCGGCGTTGACCACAGCAAGAAAACGATCCAGCATTTATCCGAAGCGTTCGGGATCGTCAATGTACCCACCATCATCGTCATGAAAAATGGAAAGGAAGTAGGTCGTGTTGTTGAATACGGGCACTATGGTATGTTCGACAGGGAACTCGGCGAAATCATTCGCAAGGCGAAATAATATTTCCTGGAAAAGAAAAGGGAGCAAAATAATTTGCTCCCTTTTTTATAAGATCACTATAGCGTAAGCTTACTCAAACTTTTACTTTCGCCATGTTTTATTTCACATGCTTGGTAACAACCTTGGCGAGTTCAAACATAGAGATCTGTTCTTTGCCGCCGAAAACTGTTCTCAGCTTATCATCAGCATTGATCATCCTTCTGTTCTTCTTGTCCTGAAGACCATTCTTCTTGATATAGTCCCAAATCTTTTTGATGATCTCTGTTCTTGGAAGTGGTTTGTTGCCGATCACTTCAGACAATGCGGGACTTGCCGTTAGCGGCGCCATGAATGCTGCATTTGGTTTTCTTGCTGATTTCTTTTTAGCGCCACCTTTTTTACTTGCTTTTTTCGAAGCCTTTTTAGCGGCTTTTTTTGGTGTTGCCTTCTTCGCAGCCTTCTTCGAAGATTTTTTGGCTGCTTTCTTCGCAGCCTTTTTTGCTTTTGCCATGATGTTTAGAATTTAATGGGTTAATAACTAGATCAAGAACCAGCTTTTCACTGGTGCTTACCAGGCGTTAAGGTACATACTCTATTCGTAAATAATCAAATTATGCGCCATCAATAGTGATTAAATTTTATGAATTTCCCTATGAAAACGGCGGTTTTTGTTGGCGATGGTGGATAATTTTTTCATTGTTGCCTTGCAAGCGCGCCCCCGTTTTCCCTATGAAAATGCCAGTTTCTTACATGAATGAGCGACAATCCATGGAGGGAAAACGACGGGGA
>DATMHB010000258.1:0-5620 GCA_035555175.1 Flavisolibacter sp.
GCTGGCAGGCACTACCTGGTTCCTTCAGTTTTTTTTCTATGGCATGGGCGAGAGCAAACTGGGTAATGGCGCCAGCTCGTGGATCCTGCACATGGCCTTCATCATCCTGATCGCCAATATGTGGGGCATGGCCCTGAATGAATGGAGAGGCGTGAGCCAGAAAACAAGGTATACCATCGTGCTGGGCGTATTCATGATCATTGCTTCGGTGATGGTGGTGGGGTATGGCAATTATCTGAAACAGTGAAAAAAATATTATAAGATGCCGGTAACAGCAACATTCAAGCATGTAAGTTATTTATGGGATGAAGCCAAAGCGGCTGCCCTCGGAGGGAATGAAGTGGCCTTGCTGGTCTATCGTTCGAACCTGCTCGGCGCCGACCTTCGCCTTACAAATTACGGAGGCGGAAATACTTCTTGTAAAACGATCGAGAAAGATCCGTTGACAGGAGAGGAAACAGAGATCATGTGGATCAAAGGTTCGGGCGGCGACCTTGGCACGATGACGCGCAGCGGTCTCGCGGGCTTATATACAGGAAGGTTGCGAAGCCTGAAGAACCGTTACCGCGGACTGCAGTTTGAAGACGAAATGGTAGGCCTGTTCAACCATTGCATCTTCGACCTCGACTCAAAAGCACCCTCCATCGATACGCCGCTGCACGGGTTTCTTCCATTCAAACATATCGATCATTTGCATCCTGATGCCGCTATCGCCATTGCGGCTTCCAAAGATGGCAAGCGCATCACTCACGAGTTGTTTGACGGAACCATCGGCTGGATGGAATGGCAGCGCCCCGGCTTCGATCTCGGATTACAGTTAAAAGCCTGCCTCGATGCCAGTCCCGGCATCAGAGGCATCATGCTCGGTTCGCACGGATTGTTTACCTGGGGCGATACCGCGTTTGAATGTTATATGAATTCGCTCGAAGTGATCGAACGATGCGCCGCATTCATTGCTTCCAAGCAAACAGATGCACATAAAATATTTGGCGGACAAAAGGTTGAAGCGCTTCCCAAAGCAAAAAGGTTATCGCAGGCCGCAGCGCTTGCACCCATCCTGCGGGGCTTCTGTTCCGGCTTTACAAGGATGGTGGGTCATTTTACCGATGATGATAGCGTACTTCAGTTCATCAATTCAAACGACCTTGACCGGCTGGCACCCATGGGCACGAGCTGCCCCGATCATTTTCTCAGAACGAAGATCAGCCCACTTGTGCTTGCACTCGATGCGTCTGAAGAACTTTCAGATCCGACGGCAGTGAAGGCAAAGCTCGAAGGACAGTTTGAAACGTACAGGGAAATGTATAAGGATTACTATGAAAGCCATAAGCACCCGAACAGTCCGAAGATGAGAGATCCCAATCCTGTTATCATTTTGTATCCGGGAGTGGGCATGTTCAGCTTTGCAAAGGATAAGGCAACGGCCCGCATTGCTGCTGAATTTTATATGAATGCCATCAATGTGATGCGCGGTGCAGAGGCCATTTCAAGCTATACATCATTGCCAAGGCAGGAAGCCTTCGATATCGAATACTGGTTGCTCGAAGAAGCAAAGCTACAGCGCATGCCAAAGCCAAAGGCCCTGTCGGGAAAAATTGCACTGATCACCGGAAGCGCAGGCGGCATCGGCAAGGCCATTGCCAGAAAATTTGCAGAAGAGGGCGCCTGTGTGATCCTGAATGATTTTGATGGAGAAAGACTTGATCGGGTACTAACGGAATTTCAAAAGCAATACGGAAAAGATCAGTCCACTTCCATTCAGCTGGATGTTACAGATAAAGAAAAGATCACGGCAGCATTTAATCTGGGCTGCTTACAGTTCGGCGGTGTTGACATTGTCGTGAATTGTGCAGGTCTTTCGATCTCGAAGCCTATCGAAGAACACACGGAGCAGGATTGGGATCTGCTGTATAATGTATTGGTGAAGGGACAGTTCCTTGTAACGCAGGAAGGCGTTGCTGTCATGCGCAAGCAGGGTCTGGGCGGTGATGTCCTGAATATTGTCAGCAAGAATGCCCTCGTATCGGGTCCGAACAATGCGGGATACGGCTCTGCAAAAGCTGCTCAGCTTCACCTGACCCGCTTAAATGCGGCCGAGTTGGGCAAGGATAAGATCCGTGTGAATACGGTGAATCCCGATGCTGTCATCAGTGATTCGAAGATCTGGGAGGGTGAATGGGCTGCAGGCCGCGCAAAAGCGTACGGCATCAAGGTAGAAGAACTTCCGCAGTTCTATGCAAAAAGAACTTTATTGAACGAAGTGATCCTTCCCGATGATATTGCAAAGGCCTGCTTCGCTTTTGTCGGCGGACTGCTGGATAAATCAACAGGTAATGTGCTGAATGTGGACGGTGGCGTGGCCAATGCTTTTGTGCGCTGATGCAAGGTTTCGAGAAGCACTTCATAAAAAACCTATTTTACGTAAACGGCAGCACATGCAACGCATCGCATTCAGGATGAAACTTTTTCCGGGGCGTGAAGAAGAATATAGAAAACGGCATGATGAGATCTGGCCCGAACTTTCGACGCTGCTGAAAGAAAAAGGTATCAGCGAATATTCCATTTTCCTTGATGAAGCTGCAAGCAGTCTATTTGGTGTGTTGAAGGCCGATGACCCCGCAGCGCTGGACCAGCTTCCGGAACACGAAGTGATGCAAAGATGGTGGGCGTATATGGCCGACATCATGGAATCGAATCCGGATCATTCGCCTGTCAGCGTTCCTTTGAAAGAAGTATTTTATTTACCATAAATTCTAACGGTTGCCATGCAAGTAGAACAATACAGCATACAGGAGTTGAATGAATCGCATTTGCAGGAACACAGAAGAAGACTGGCGTTCACTGCTGCTTCATTAAATAATGTTGATGAACTGTTGCGAAAACTGGCCGATTTCCAGGTAGCGATCCCGAGCTGGGCATTGGGCTCGGGCGGAACGCGCTTCGGCCGATTCTCCATCGGCGGTGAACCGCGCAGTATCGAAGAAAAGATCGAAGACGTCGGTTTGCTTCATGCGCTCAACCGGTCGAGCGGCGCTATATCACTCCATATTCCTTGGGACATTCCCGAAAATACGAACGCAGTAAAAGCCCTTGCGGCGCAGTACGGCATCCGCTTTGATGCGGTGAACTCAAATACTTTCCAGGATCAGAAGGATCAGGAATACAGTTACAAGTTTGGCTCGATGCAGCATGTGGACAGGCGGGTGCGCAGGCAGGCCGTTGAGCACAACAAGGAAGTGATCAAATATGGTGAAGCACTGGGATCGAATTCTTTGACCGTGTGGCTATCAGATGGGTCCTCCTTTCCCGGGCAATTGAATTTCAGAAAGGCTTTTCAAAATACACTCGAAAGTTTGCAGGAAGTTTATGCGGCGCTGCCGGCTGACTGGAAAATGTTTGTTGAGTACAAAGCGTTCGAGCCGAATTTTTATTCAATGACCGTTGGTGATTGGGGGCAATCGCTTTTGTATGCAACAAAGCTCGGTCCTAAGGCCTATACCCTGGTGGACCTTGGTCACCATCTGCCCAACGCCAATATCGAGCAGATCGTTTCGTTGCTGTTGATGGAAGGAAAGCTCGGCGGTTTTCACTTCAATGATTCCAAATATGGAGATGACGACCTTACGGTAGGCAGCATTAATCCCTATCAGTTGTTTCTAATTTTCAATGAGCTGGTTGAAGGCATGGATGCGAAAGGTATGAACCACGCATCCGACCTGGGATGGATGATCGATGCTTCGCACAATATAAAGGATCCGCTCGAAGACCTTTTGCAGTCGGTGGAGGCGATACAGATCGCCTATGCGCAGGCGCTCCTTGTCGATAAAAAAGAGTTGGAAGCTGCGCGCGAATCGAACGATGTTGTACAGGCACAGGAGATCCTGCAGAATGCTTATCGTACCGACGTAAGGGCGCTGGTTGCGGAAGCCAGACTGCAGGACGGCGGAGCGTTAAAGCCAGTGGAAGCTTACCGCCAGTTGAAGACGAGGGAGCACCTGGTGAAGGAAAGAGGTTTGAAAACAGTTGCTACCGGACTATAAAATGCGTGCGAAACCTGTTGTTGCAGTATTTGATGTTGGCAGGACCAACAAAAAACTTTTCCTGTTCGACCAGGATTATACGATCGTGTATGAAAGGTCGGCAACCTTCAGCGAAATCAAAGACGAAGATGGTTTTGAATGCGAGGACCTGCAGGCGCTTTCAACATGGCTGCATGAATCGCTTCGCGCTGCCATGAAAGAAAAGGAATTTGAGATCAGGGCCATCAATTTTACATCCTACGGGGCGAGCTTTGTTCCGGTAGGCACGAATGCTGAGCCGCTTTGTCCATTGTATAATTATCTTAAGCCTTTCCCCGACGAACTGGCGACAAAATTCTATTGCGATCATGGAGGGAAAGAAGCCCTCTCGATCCAAACGGCATCACCGGTCCTCGGCAGCCTCAACTCCGGCCTCCAGTTGTATCGGCTCAAATATGAGAAACCTGAGCTGTTCAAAAAGATCAAATATGCACTGCACCTTCCGCAATACTTAAGCTTTCTGCTCACAAAAAAATATTTCTCCGATCTTACCAGCATCGGCTGTCACACGCATTTATGGGACTTTCACACGAACGCTTATCATGAGTGGGTAAACAAAGAAGGTATTGCTGCGAAGCTGGCGCCGATTGCAGCGGGTGACCTTACGGTTCCTGTTGTTTTTGACGGAGAAGAACTGATGGCGGGTGTTGGACTTCACGACAGTTCTGCCGCGCTCATTCCTTACCTTGTTCATTTCCAGGAGCCCTTTGTGCTGATCTCGAGCGGCACCTGGTGCATCAGCCTCAATCCATATAATGAAGAACCCCTGACGGAAGTTGAATTGAAACAGGATTGCCTTTGTTATCTCCAGTACAAGGGCCACCCGGTAAAGGCCTCAAGGTTATTTGCAGGACGCGAACATGAAGAAGGGATAAAGCGTATCGCCGCACATTTTCACCTGGAACCCGGATGGTACAAAGTCATCCGGTTTGATCCGGAGATGGCGGCCAGGCTTAAGAGGTTGAATGATCAGGATGAACCCGGCCGCGGTTTTATTTCACGGTCGTTGCAAGGTTTTGCATCGGCTGCTGAAGCTTATCATCAGCTCATGATCGATATTGTAAATGCGCAGCGCGCATCGACAAGGCTCGTGCTGAATGCGGAATGCAAAAGGATCTTTGTCGATGGAGGTTTCAGTGCCAATACCGTTTATATGAACCTGCTGGCGGCCGCCTTTCCAAAAACCGAGGTATTCGCCGCATCAATGGCACAGGCTACCGCACTGGGAGCGGCGTTGGCCGTACACAGAAGCTGGAATAGCGCACCCCTTCCGCCAGACATGATCCGGCTGCAGTTTTATGCTCTTACCCAGGATCCGGTATTATAGGTTCACCGGGCTTCGCAACCGATCTCGTAACTGTAAACTTCATTGGCTGATTACTGCTATGCTGAAACACGTTGGAGCTGGAATGGCTATTGCTATGTCTGCACTATTATCCAGCTGCAAAAAAGGTTTGACGATCACTATGCGCGTCGGCCGGGCCTTGAACGACCCATTTAACTGAGACCGGTGACCCTGACACCTTTAATTTTTTGAATAA
>DATMHB010000259.1:0-2876 GCA_035555175.1 Flavisolibacter sp.
ACCTGGTGTACAAGGTGAAGAACTGGGATGATAATATTTTCTGGAATCTTCCTCAAAGAAACTTTGGCGACGAGCAGCCGGTCCATGATCCATTGGTTGTTCTGGCTAATGGATTCTCGAAGGGTGTTCTGCTGTCGTCTGATGACCGCATCAAGATTCTCGAAAGCCAGTACAATGCGCGGCACCAGGCATTGCGCAGACTTTGGACCGGCGAGCATCTTCAGACACAACAGGTGACCACGCACATTAAGGTGTGGCCGCATTTGCATCTTGCCTATACCGAAAAATTCATAACCGTATCTAACAGAAAAGAGGTGCGAAGCTGGGGCAACCAGGAAGCAGCGATCTATACCTTGCACATGCCAGAAGGCGCGGTCGTTACTTCGCTTTCACTCTGGATAGACGGAAGAGAGGAGAAGGGGGTATTAACGACCAGTCAAAAAGCCGACAGTGCATACACGGCCATCGTGGGATATGAAAGAAGAGATCCTTCCCTCATCACCTGGCAGGAGGGGAATACTGTAACTGTTCGCGTCTTCCCCGTGACAGCCGGCAGTAACAGGACGTTCAAAGTGGGCATCACGGCGCCATTAAGAAGCGATGAAGGTCAATTGGCATATGATAACACGTGGTTCGATGGCCCCGATGCAAGCGCTGCACAGGAAACAGTGAGGCTGGAAATGGAAACTGATCCCGCCACTTTCCTGCGCAATGCATCGTATCGTTCTTCAGATGACGGAGTCTTCACCACTTCAAGGAAATATCAACCGGCATGGAAACTGCAATTTGAAGACAGAGGACTGAAGCCCGAATATTTTTCATTTAATGGATTTCGATATGGCATCATTCCCTACGACCGCAGCCGTGTGCCAGTAGCGATAACGGATGTATACCTCGACATCAATCATTCATGGAACCGGGAAGAGTTGAACTCGGTTCTTGAAATGTTGAAAGGCAAAAGAATCTGGCTATATAACGGAAGCCTTCAGTTGCTGGATGAAAAGAACAGGAGCAGATTATTGCCCGCGTTAAGGGATGAACAGTTCTCACTTTTTCCCTTTCATCTTATACGCGACAGGCAGCATTCGCTTGTTATTTCGAAATCCGGTAGCTACTCGCCCAATCTGAGGGATCTGGAAGGAAGCTCGTTTCTGAAAGAGATGAAGGCGAAGCTCAGTGGCGAAAGAGTAAAGGTCTTTCACATTGGTAACGAATTCTCACCCTATATCCGGTCGCTGAAAGAATTCAGGCTTTTTGATTTTGAATGCGGCAACACGGCCCTCTTGAAAAAGCTCCTCGAGAAGAACATGTTTGTCAGCAACCCGGAATCAGACAATGCTGTGATCATACATAGTGCCAATGTGGCCATTATTAAAACGGCCGGCAATGGGGGTGGTACAGCGCCTGACCACCTCATGCGGCTCTTCGCCTACAACCATATCATGCAACAGCTGGGTGCTTCCAGTCTTACCCATGCCGCAGATGATTCCACCTGCATCAAGGAAGCGCAGGAAGGTTATGTGATCTCGCCGGTTTCAAGTTTGATCGTGTTGGAAACCCAGGCTGATTATGATCGTTTCCAGATCAAAGAGGGAGGCAAAAGTTTAAAGAACGCTTCTATGGCCAACAAAGGTGCCGTGCCCGAGCCGGCAGAATGGATCATCATCGTACTGGTTGTGGCAGCGTTCGGCGTGTTCCTGATCAAATGGAAATCTATCTGATGCTTATGGAATTTGCTTTATCAAGACATTTTTCTTTCCGTTATTTCTTTCCCGTTTCAGTGGCTGGCATCGGATATTTCGTGTTGCATGATTATCTGGCGGCCATGGTGCCAGTTTTTTTATGCGGCGTGGCCGCCATCGCAGCGAGTTCCTCTGCCGGGGCTAGCAGCAACAGGTATGGCATTGCAATGTTAGTGCTGCTGCTGATCTCATTTTTGATTCCGGTGAAATCCATTTTTTATTTTGCTTTTGCGACCGGATTTTTTTTCTGGGCTGAAAGGAGTGGAAGGCGCGTAGGGTTTCTGGGATTAACCGTGCTGGCGGTGTCATCACCCGTATTTCTGTATGCAGCCAATGCGTTCAGCTTTCCCATCCGCTTGCAACTGAGCAACCTCACGGGCCAATTGTTTTCGTTGTGGGAAAAGAATGTTTCCGTACGTGGGAACGTTATCGTTCACCAGGGTTTTGAATTTTCGGTAGATCCGGCATGTATGGGCCTGCACATGCTGTCTATTTCTATTTTGCAGGGAATTCTTTTCGCAGGCTTGCTGCAAAGAAAAATGCGGAGGGTGCTTTCCCAATGGCAATCGATAACTTTTATCATTTTGCTTCTTGTCCTCAACATACTCTCCAACCTCATTCGCATTATTGTACTGGTACAGTTCAGGATACTTCCGGGAACTGTATGGCATGAGGTTATCGGGCTGGCCTGCCTCATCTTATACGTCTGCATCCCAGCTGCCTTTCTCGCGCGGTTCTTGTTGAGGCGCGCGAGGAGGATGAAGCCTGCTGCAGAAATAAAATCATCATTGCCTCTATTTCTTCAGGTCATTCCTGTTGCCGCATTCCTTTTTTCAGCGCTCCATATTCAGAGAAGCGACACCTATCAGCAATTCAAAGGTGCTTACAATAAAAAGGTTGCGGGTTTTTATTCTTCCTTCTATGCGCCCGGAATCGTAAAGCTTGAAAGGGAAGATGCGCTGGTGTATGTAAAGTTCATCAGGGGATTTTATGACACGGAACACAACCCCACGCTCTGCTGGAAGGGAAGCGGTTATGAGTTCGACGAGATAAGAACAGAAAGGATCGGCGGCATGCAAGTATTTACCGCTACACTCAGTAAGGATAAGGAAAAACTTTACACATCGTGGTGGT
>DATMHB010000260.1:0-6421 GCA_035555175.1 Flavisolibacter sp.
ACAAGAAACGCCCGGAAGAAACCCCCACGGATAATTCAATGCTTCCTCGTCTTTATTGCCTCGGCCTGATCCAGCCTTCCGTGTTCAATTTTTTAGCAAAGACTTATCTTAGTTACAGCCGGCCTTACGGACACCCAAAACTTCAGGCTTATGTGTAATACACGACTCCATTTTATCGCAGTTTTGCTCTTGAGTTTTTCGATTGTACGCAGCCAAAGCATCACGCGGCTCGATCACAAAACCATCTCATTTTCGCAGGCCGACCGCAAGATCGCTTCGCTGCTAAAGGCAGGCCATGTAGCCGGCTTGGCCATCGCCGTATTCAACAATGGCGAGGTCGTCTATAAAAAAACTTTTGGGTATAAAAATCTTAAAACGAAAGCACCGATCAAGACCTCGACAAATTTTTATGGCGCATCACTGAGCAAGTCGCTGTTCGCCGTTCTGGTCATGAAGCTCGTGGAAGAAGGCGTGCTCGATCTTGACCGGTCGCTTCAAACCTATCTGGACAAACCCATTTACGATTTCAAGCCCGCAACAAAATGGCACGATCACTACGAAGACCTGAAAAAAGACACGCTCTATTCCAGGATCACCGCGCGTATGTGCCTCGATCATACAACAGGAATGCCCAACTGGAGATGGGACGAGCCGGACCAAACACTCAGGGTAAAATTTGAGCCAGGCTCTAAATACAGTTATTCAGGAGAAGGCCTTGTGTACCTGCAAGTGGTCCTGGAAAAAATGCTCGGCAAACCCCTGGAACAGCTGATGCGGGAAAAGATATTCGAACCATTGAATATGAATATGTCGGCTTACTCATGGAAAATGCGTTTCGAATCCGACTATTGCATCGGTCATGACAGTAACGGAAAACTTTATCCTAAAGACAAAGACAATGAACCGCGTGCCGCAAGTACGCTTGAAACGACGCTTGATGATTATTCCGCCTTCCTTTCTGCAGTGTTGCAAAACAGGATACTCAAACCAGAAACAACAGCAAGGATGTTCTCTGCGCAGATCAGGATCCGATCCATTCAACAATTTGGTCCATTACGGTTCAGGGATTCCACCGAAAATGATGCAATCCAGTTGGGCTATGGATTAGGCTGGGGCGTTTTGCAATCGCCATATGGCCGGGGCGCATTCAAAGAGGGCCATGGCGATGGATTTCAGCATTACACCGTTCTATTCCCCGACCAGGGAACCGGCATCCTCATTATGACCAATAGCGACAATGGAGAAAGCATTTTTAAAAATTTGCTGGAATATCTTATTGGCGACACCTTCACGCCGTGGTATTGGGAGAACTATCTTCCTTATGATTATAAAAAATGGTAAGCTCATCAACCCATTATTTTTGACCTTGCTGAGAAATTGATGCAATCGACGTGGCCGCAATCCATCCGCTTGTCCATGCGTGCTGAAAATTAAATCCTCCGGTAATGCCATCCACATCGAGGATCTCGCCTGCAAAGAAAAGGTTCGGATGCTTTTTGCTCATCATGGTGTTGCTATCTACCTCTGAAAGTGTAATGCCGCCTGCGGTTACAAATTCTTCCTTGAAACTGGTCTTGCCCCGCACCTCCACTTTGTAATCCACAAGATTTTGTATTAAAATGTTTTCGGTTTTGGCCGGCAGGTCTGCAAAACGGACATCGTCTGCGCCCGACGCTTGCAGAAGGAAATGCCACAGGCGCGCAGGCAAATTTTCCAAATTATGATTGCTCAGTTTCTTACCTGCATTCGTCTTTCTCATCTGTTGAAATCGCGCCTTCAGATCTTGTTCCGTTTTATCCGGCAACCAGTTGATATGCACATTGAAATTATATTGAAGGGCGGCGAGTTCTCTAGCGCCCCACGCACTTAACCGCAACACTGCCGGGCCGCTCAGACCCCAGTGTGTGATCAATACCGGCCCTTCTTCCAACAACTTGCTGCTTTCTATCTTCACCCTCGCGTTTTCAACACTTACGCCCATAAGTTGTGTGATCGGATGCTTTGGAAGATTGAAGGTGAAGAGCGATGGAACAGGATGTGCAATGGTATGCCCCAGCTGAAGCAGCCAATGAAACATCGCGGCCTTTGGATAACCTCCGCAAGCAATGCAAATAAAATCTGCCTCCTGCAGTTCCCTGCCCATAACATGCAATTGAAATTGCTCACCGTTCGCCTGAATCTCCCTTACTTCTGCATTCATCATGATCTTCACACCATATCGCTGTGCCTCTTTCAACAGGCACTCGATGATGGTGGATGAATCATCGCTCACAGGAAACATCCTTCCATCTTTTTCAGACTTCACGCGCACGCCTCTCTCCTCAAACCAGCTAATGGTATCCGCAGTAAAAAATTGATGAAACGTTTTCTTTACAAAATTCTGGCCCCTCGGATATCTTTTGCTCATTTCTGCTATATCAAAAAGGGCATGTGTCAAATTGCACCTGCCGCCTCCGGATATACGCACTTTCGACAGCAGCTTGTTCGTTTTTTCCAGCAGCACCACGTCGAGATGACGATCCATTCGTGCCGCATTCACCGCGCAGAAAAATCCTGCCGCACCTCCTCCTATCACCACCAGTCTGCGCCTCATAATTTCATCAGCATGATGGCGGCCATAATATCAATTCCGTCGCGAAAGTTCTGGATGCGTATGTTTTCATCTTCTGCATGCTGATTGTTATCAGGGTTGGCGAGGGGAACGATGAGCGGTCTTGCGCCTAACAGCGTCTCTAAAGTATGAACCGGAAGACTGCCGCCGAGTGTCGGCACACGAAGCACCCGCTGATTCGTGGTTTGTTGCACGGCCGCAACGACCTTCTTTGCAATGGGCCAGTCCATATCGGTTCGCTGCGCATTGTCGCCCGTGCCGCGCTTGATCTGTACGATCTTTTCATACCGGCTGCGTTCGTCATCCGTTGGCTCTTTTTCCGTCACATAAAATCCCTGTGCTTGAATATGATCGATCACCTTCTGTTGTTGTCTTTGCCAGTCGTTACCCAAAACCAGACGCAGGTCGATCACCGCCGTGGCTGAAACCGGTATCACGTTTGCCTGTATCGTGCCTACATTCGAGCTTTCGATGCCATTGATATTGAGTGAAGGAAGGTTGATGGCCTCAGCCAGCTTCGTGCCCGGCATTTCTTCCGTACTAAAACCGATCCTCCTCTTGAGTTCCGCATCTACTTCAGGAATTTCGGCAAGGGCTTTCGTTTCCGAGGCCGTCAACGGCTTTACGTCACTGTAGAAATCCTTTACGGTTACCCTTCCCCGTTCATCCTTCATGGTGGCAAGTAATTTCACCAGTACCAACACCGGATTCGGGACCCAGTTTCCATAATGTCCGCTGTGAAGTGGATTCTTCGGGCCGTATACTTTCAGTGTCAGATGTGCATCGCCCCTTGCGCCGAATACCACTTGCTTGAGGCCCGACTGATGAACAGGTCCATCGCAAATGATCCACAGGTCTGAAGATAGTAACGATTTGTACCTGCTGATGAACTGCTCCAGGTGCGGAGAACCCTGCTCCTCTTCACCTTCAAAAAAGAATTTTATATTGAACGAACGGTTCAGCCGCAATTGCCTGATCGCATCAAACGCGGTGATGATGGCCAATACACCTGCCTTATCATCAGAAGCGCCCCTGGCATAAATACGCCAGTCGCCCGGAATTGGAGAAGGCGCCGAGGCCATGGTCTGTACGGTTGCACCCTGGTCTGCCCTTCCGTTGAGCAGTTGCGGATGAAACGGGTGCAAACCGGTAGTCCACAACGAAGCGTTTACAGGCTGACCATCATAATGCGCATAAAAAATGACGGTCCTTGTTGCACCGGGCACGTTTGCTTCACCATACACTACGGGAGGAACATTGGCATCCTTTGCTGAAAGCAGCTGGATGTTTTCAATGCCCTTGCTCTTCATTAGGTCAGCAAGGAAATGCGCATTCACCGCGATATGCTCCGTGTCGGTTGCTACATTCGGGATCTGCAGGAAGGAAAAAAAATCTTTAAAAATAACAGCTTCATTGCCCGACCTGTAAGAACGTATCTTCTCAAGCGCCGATAGCTGAGCGGATCCAATAAAAAAACAAAGGACAAGCGAAAATGATAACAGATATTTCATACCATGATTCAATACCTGAAAATTAGGAAGCTTAGTAATACCCGGAAAACAAATTTGCATTGGCTTTTTCCGCAGCTTCGATCGGCTTATAATTTGAAAGCACATCGGCACGGTTCTTCCTGATGCAAACATCATGTTCAAAATGCACCGAAGGTTTGCCATCAGCCGTGCGCACGGTCCAACCATCACGATCGGTAAACACTTCTTTCTTACCCAGGTTGATCATTGGTTCGATCGCAAGCACGAGGCCCTCCTTCATCACAGGACCTGAACCGCGCTTGCCATAATTGGGCACCTGCGGATCTTCGTGCATGCTCTTGCCTAATCCATGTCCGACGAGCTCGCGCACGACACCATAGCCATGTTTCTTTTCTGTATGCTCCTGTATCGCGAATGAAATATCACCTACCCTGCTGCCCGCTACTGCCTTCTCAATACCCTTGTACAGAGATTCCTTCGTGATCTTGACCAGTTCCACTACCTCCGGCTTTGCCTCGCCAACAATAAAAGTGTAGGCATGATCGCCGTGAAAACTGTTCTTATAGACGCCAACATCTACCGAAACAATGTCCCCGTCTTTCAATTCATACTTGCCCGGAAAGCCATGCACCACAACATCGTTTACCGAAATGCATGAATTATAAGGGTAACCGTGATAATTAAGAAAGGAAGGCACCGCATCGTGATCACGCAGATACCCTCCGATAAATTCGTCAACAGAAATAGTAGTTACGCCCGGCTTAAGGATCTTAGCCACTTCGGAAAGCGTCTCGCTAACCAGCATTGCGCTTTGCCGCATGTATTCAATTTCCTGTTCGTTCTTATAATGGATCATAATCTTCTGTCCTCCCGCAGTCATCAGACTGATGGGCTTATAAAAAAAACCTGGTAAGTGCTTACCAGGTTGAATCAATTCATTATTGTTCCTTCAGTCTTCCAACTAGTAAGAAGCTTGCGTTACGGTTCTGCCCTGGATGCGTCCGCTCTTCATCAGGCCGTCGTATTGCCTCATCAGCAACTGGGTTTCGATCTGCTGCAGCGTATCGAGGATAACGCCTACCATGATGAGCAGTGAAGTACCGCCAAAGAAAGTGGAGAACTGAGGCTGCACACCAAGCAGCTGGGCGATACCGGGAAGAATACCGACGAACGCCAGAAGGATGGCACCCGGAAGGGTGATCTTATCCATGATGGCACCGATATAATCCGCGGTCGGTTGTCCCGGCTTTACGCCAGGAATAAAACCATTGTTCTGCTTAAGGTTATCTGCGATCTGCTTTGGATTAAAGATCAAAGCCGTATAAAGGAATGTAAATCCGATCACGACGATCGAATAGATGGCCATGTACCATCCATTGGAGTGGTCGGTAAATATTTTTTGTATCCCCTGTCCTGTTTCTGACGAACCCCACTTGGTAAGATTGAACAGCGTAGGAAGGAACATGATGGCCTGGGCAAAGATGATCGGCATTACACCGGCACTGTTTACTTTGATAGGCAGGAACTGGCGGGCACCACCAAACTGGCGGTTACCGACGATCTGCTTTGCATAGTTCACGGGGATCTTTCTCACACCCTGCACCAGCATGATACAACCCATGATGATGCCAATGAGGATGGCGATCTCGATAATGAAGATGAGGATAGTACCCGACCTTGTTGCCTTTGACTCCAACTCCATTGCAAAGGAACGGGGCAAACGGGCAAGGATGCCCACCATAATGATGAGGGAAGTACCATTACCAAGTCCTTTGTCGGTGATCTTCTCACCCATCCACATAACGAACAAAGTACCCGCGGTTAAGATAAATACTGTGGTCAGCCAGAAAGTTCCTGCGCTCAGGGCAATGCCACCGCTGCCGGTGATCTGCTCCAGATAGCTTACATAGGCAGAAGCCTGTACGGCAGTAACCGCTACAGTAAGATAACGGGTCCACTGATTGATCTTCTTACGGCAGCTCTCACCTTCCTTCTGCATTTTCTGGAACTGCGGAACCAGCACCGTCATCAATTGCATGAAGATGGAGGCGGAAATATAAGGCATGATGCCGAGTGCAAAGATCGAAGCCTGCGAAAATGCACCACCGGCAAACGTGTCGATCAGGCCAAGGATACCATTCTTGGTATTCGACATCTGCTTGGCGATCGCCGTAGGGTCAATGCCAGGCAACACGATGTGCGTACCGATACGGTAAATAAAAATAAGGAGCAGGGTGAAGAGGATCTTGCTGCGCAATTCCTCTATGCTCCAGATATTTTTGAGTGTTTGAATAAGTTTCTTCACGGAGATGAAATGTTT
>DATMHB010000261.1:0-7573 GCA_035555175.1 Flavisolibacter sp.
CTCAAAAGAAACATGGAAGACTGGGTGAGCACCTTCGGCAGTGCGTATACTTTTGTGGTGCTGCCCCCCGACCTGTCGCCCGAAAAATTCAATACACAGCTCCGCGCTTTTGCAAAAAGGCACAAGCCGGCCGAATACAGCAAGGACGGGTACATTGCACAGCCGCTTGGCGAAATGCATTTTGACGATCGCATGGGAACCTACGGCACGCACATCTTCAGCAAGGCTGTGATCCGGGCACTTATCCTCATAGGAATATTTTTGTTGGTCATCGCCTGCGTTAATTTCATCAATCTTGCTACCGCTCAGGCCGTGAACCGTTCCAAAGAAGTAGGCGTGCGCAAAGTTCTCGGCAGCAATAAAAAGCAATTGGCATCGCAATTCATGTGCGAAACCGCCGTGATCACGCTCACCTCCGTGATCATTGGTGCCGCAGTTGCGGTGTTGACACTGCCTTTTTTGAACCAACTCCTCGACGTAAAAATGCAGATGCAGTTCTTCGATGATCCTTCCTTGCCTTTGTTTTTACTGGCCACGCTGATTGTTGTAACGCTGTTGTCCGGCCTTTATCCTTCCTTCATCCTTTCAGGTCTTAATCCTATCAGGGCTTTAAAAACAAAGATCTCTTCAAAAATGCTGGGCGGCATTTCGCTGCGCAGGGGCCTTGTAGTGTTACAATTCACCATCGCGCACATCCTCATCATCGGCACCATCATCGTAGTGAGCCAGATGAATTTTTTCAGGAATGCGTCACTCGGGTTTGAAAAGGCCGCCATCATCAATGTGCCCGTTCCGGGCGACAGTATTAGTCATTCAAAGATCGATTTTGTGCGAAACAGCCTGACCGAATATCCTGGCGTAAAGAATGTTAGCTTCAGCTTTGCCAGTCCTTCAGCCGACGGCAACTGGAATAGTGATTTCAAATTCGACCATGCAGTGAAAAGCACTTCGTTTTCGGCCAACCTGAAATGGGCGGATCCGGATTATTTTAAGACTTATAACCTGAAGTTTGTCGCTGGCCGGCCTTATTTCGCTGCCGATACAGTAAGAGAGCTGGTAGTAAATGAAACGCTGCTGAGGAAGCTGGGCATTACCAATCCGCAGGATGCGATCGGAAAGCAGCTGGATTTCTGGGACGGCAAAGTAGTCGCGCCGATCGTCGGCGTTATCCGCGATTTCAATTCTTATTCACTGCGCGAGCCGATGGCCCCCGTTGTACTGGGCACATGGAAGGACCTGTACGAAACGATCAATATCAAAATCGTTCCCGGCAAAGAGAAGGTCGTGCTTTCGTTTGTCGAAAGCCTGTGGACCAAAACATTTCCCGATTATGTTTACCAGTACAGTTTTCTGGATGATACGATCGCTGCTTTCTATACTCAGGAAAACCAGCTCTCGCAACTGTATAAGATCTTCGCCGGCCTGGCTATTCTGATCAGTTGCCTCGGTCTTTATGGACTCGTTTCCTTTATGGCGGTGCGGCGAACGAAAGAAATGGGTATAAGGAAAGTGCTGGGCGCCACGGCCGCCAATATCGTATACCTGCTGTCGAAAGAATTTACAGTGCTCATTTTGATCGCCTTTCTGATTGCAGGTCCTGTGGCTTATTACATCATGCAAGGATGGCTGGAGAATTACACATACAGGATCCATATGAATGCATGGGTTTTCATTCTCGCCGTGCTGTCGTCTTTAATTATCGCTTGCATAACGGTGGGACACAGGGCGGTGAGGGCCGCGTTGACAAACCCTGTGAAGAACCTGAGAACAGAGTGAAAACTGTCTAACAGCCTGCCTGCTTAATTATTTTATATGATCAAACACTATTTTAAAATCGCACTGCGGAACCTTTCCAAACAAAAGGGTCTTGCTCTGATTAATATTTCCGGCCTCTCCATCGGCCTCGCGTGCTTTATTTTATTCCTCCTTTACGCGCTGAACGAATTCAGCTTCGACAGGTTTCATAAAAACGGGCAGGACATTTATCGCGTGTATGCATGGTATGGTGCGATAAACGGCGAGAAACCGACGGGTAGCACATATCTGCCTATGCCGCTGGGACCTGCATTAAAGCAAGATCTTCCCGAGGTAGAAACGTATGTGAGACTGCGCGAAGGATGGAGCGAAAATTTTATCAGGGTTGATGGCAAGGCAGGAAGAGAAGCCGTGGTGTATGCCGATCCGCAGCTGCTCGATGTTTTTTCTTTTCCTCTTGTATCGGGTGATCCGCATACTGCTTTGAAAGATCCGCACAGTGTTGTGATCACCGAGAGTACGGCAGAAAAATTATTCGGTAATGCAACGGCTATCGGTAAAACGATAGAGATTAAAACTGGCGAGCGCTTCGAGCCTTTTGTCGTGACGGGGGTGGCAAAAAATATTCCTTCCAATTCCAGCATCCGCTTTAAAATATTAGGCAGCTTTGAATACTTTGAAAATACAGATGAAGGGAAGTGGGGTAAGGACAACTGGCGCCGCTCCGCTTATATGACCTTCGTTCAACTACGGCATGGCAACAGGCTGGCGCAGGAGGGGAACAAACTCCAGTCCTTCTATACGAAGCACAATGCAGAAGAAGAAGAGGAGCTGAGGAAGAAGGGGATGTGGAAGGGAAGTGGCCATCCGGCGACATATGGATTGCAGCCTATTGCAGCGATGCACACCAGCATTGACTTGCCGGCGGGCCAGGTAGAATCGGCGAATCCAAAAACAATCTGGTTATTGCTGGGCATCGCGGGCATGATCCTCGTGATTGCCTGCATTAATTTCACTACGCTGGCCATTGGCCGCTCTGCAGGGCGCGCCAGGGAAGTGGGTATTCGAAAAGTAGTAGGCAGCACAAAAGGCAATCTGCTTTTTCAATTCCTCATGGAAGCCTTTCTCCTCACCGTTATCTCTACAGTATTTGGGTTATTGATCGCAAAGTTCCTTCTGCCGTTCTTCAATGAACTGTCGGGCACTGAACTTAGCTTTTCTTTTGATTATTATCCACAGTTGACAGGTCTCATTATTGCGGTGATAATTTGCGTTGGCCTGCTTTCGGGTAGCTATCCTTCCATCGTGCTTTCGCGATTCAGACCTATTGAAGTATTGAAAAGCAAATTCAAAGTAGGTGGCTCCAATCTTTTTACAAAATCACTCGTAACCCTGCAGTTCATTGTGTCGGTCGGGCTCATCATCTCAACGCTCGTTATCATAAAACAACTGAAGTTCATGCGTTCGCAACACCCCGGTTTCGACAAGGAGAATGTGGTAGTAGTTGATGCGGAAGGAACTGAATCTAAAAAGATCTATCCTCTTTTTAAGGCGGAGGCCATGAAAGACCCGGTGATCAAAGGAATGGCCGGCTCGGAATTAGGACTGGGAGAAGGAACAGGGTGGAGCCGTTCGGGGTTTGAATACGCAGGTAAGCACAGGGATGTATTTGAATATTTTGTCGATCCTGATTTTATCAGGGTACTGAATATTCCACTGGTGGCAGGCCGCAATTTTGATGCGGGCATTGCTTCGGATACAATCAACGCAGTGATCGTGAACGAATCGATGGTAAAAGAGTTTGGATGGACGAATGCCAATGCGGTAGGGCAGGAAATAAAAGGGTATTCTGAAAAATTGACCCCGGTCGTCATCGGCGTCGTAAAAGATTTTCACTTCAGGCCATTCAGCGAGAAACTTTCTCCCCAGCTGTTCCATCAGTTCTCCTCCTATCAGCCTTTTAAATTTTTTGTGCGCCTTGGTTCCGGTGATCCCGGCATAGCCCTGTCCAGGCTGCAGGCTTCGTGGAAGAAGGTCGTTCCTGATCTCCCTTTTAAATACACCTTTCTTGATGAGAACATAGATCATTTTTATAAAGCCGAGATCAGGTGGAGCAGGATCATCGGATGGGCCGGTGCCATTTCTGTTTTTCTCGCCTGCCTTGGTCTGCTGGGGCTGGCGGCGCTTGCGGCAGTGAACAGGACAAAAGAGATCGGCATCCGCAAGGTGCTGGGCGCCTCGGTTTCTAATATTATGACGCTGATGTCGAAAGATTTTTTAAGGCTTGTGCTTATTGCATTTTGCATTGCTTCACCGCTGGCGTGGTACTTTATGAACAAGTGGTTGCAGGACTTTGCATACCGTGTGTCTATTGGTTGGACCATTTTTCTGATTGCGGGCGTGGCGGCTGTTTTAGTGGCCTTTGTTACAATTTGCTTCCAGGCGGTACGAGTGGCAATGGCGAACCCGGTGAAGAGTTTGAGAGCCGAGTGATGTTATGCTATATCCTAAATGTTGAGGGTTGGATGTTGAATAGGAACGGAGCCAAAAAAAATTCGCAGGGAATACGGTCAATTGCTGCTGGTGCCTTTGAAGGGTAAAAGCGGCGACGGGAGCAGGTTAATTGTATTGGCGTTGATCTGGAGTGCCTGGTGCTCTTTGCGATAAAGGTCGGTGCCGACACATATTATCGTATTAAAATTTTCAGCCTATGTTCAGGAGTTTTTTAAAAATTGCGCTTCGGAATTTATGGAGGAACCGCATTTTTTCGGCCATCAATATCGCAGGCCTTGCACTGGGCATGGCCGCCTGTATACTTATCCTTCAGTACGTAAGCTTTGAATTCAGCTTCGACCGTTTTAATAAAAAAGCCGCCGACCTGTACCGGGTAGTGAATGACCGCTATCAGCATGGTAAACTGGTACAACACGGCACCATCACCTATTCCGCCATCGGTAAGGCCATGCAGGATGATTATCCCGAAGTGGTGGATCACGTGCGCGTGATGCCTCAGGACGAAAAGATCATCGATCATGATGGGCAAAGATTTTCAGAAACAGGTATTCTGGCGGTAGACAATTCTTTTTTAAGAATGTTTTCCTATCCGCTGATCGCAGGCAATGCGGAGACGGCGCTGAAAGAGACGCATACAGTTGTAATAACCAAAACGCTCGCTAAAAAAATATTCCGGTTTAACGGCTCCGATTTTGAAAGCCTCGTCGGAAAGTCTTTCGTGTTCCTGAAAGATTCAACGCCCTTCAAAGTGGATGCAGTTTGCGAAGACGTGCCTGAGAACAGCCATCTGGCATTTGACCTGCTAGTCTCCTATCCGACGGTCTTGCAAGGCTATCCTGAAGCAGATTATAATTTCCGGTACTCCGACTTCTGGCATTATATTCAACTGAAGGAAGGAACGGATTACAAGGCCTTCAATGCAAAGCTCGCGGGCTTTAGTGCGCGCCATTTCCAGGGAAACAAGGTGTCGGGCAGTGATGAAAAATTTTATTTGCAACCGTTGTTGAAGGCACACCTGTATTCCGATTTCGAATACGAGATCGGCTCTACAGCAAGTGCATCCGTAGTATGGGGCCTCCTTATCATCGCCCTCTTCACAATTATTATTGCTTGGGTCAATTATATCAACCTTTCAACCGCGCGCTCTATAGAGCGCGCACGAGAAGTAGGTGTGCGAAAAGTGATCGGCGCCAGCCGTTCTCAGCTGATCCGGCAGTTCCTTACCGAATCGCTGCTGATCAATTTGTTTGCGCTCGCCGTTTGCTTGCTGATCGTACTCATTGCGCAGCCAGGGTTCAACCAGCTCATAGCGCACCATTTATCCCTGTCTTATTTATTTCAGAAAAGCTTTGCCGGCAGTATCCTTCTTACGATCCTGATTTCTTTGTTTGTTGCCGGCAGCCTGTTTTCAGGATTTTATCCTGCGTTCATACTGTCAGGTTTCAAACCCGTCACCGTTTTGAAAGGAAGATTGCGCGGCACGCAAAGAGGTATCGCGCTGCGGCGCGTACTGGTGGTTTCGCAGTTTGCCATTACCATTGCGCTCATGATCGGCTCTCTTGTCGTTTACCGCCAGATACGTTTTATGAATGAGCAGGACCTCGGATACAGGATGGACCAGATCCTGATCATAAAGCCGCCGATACTTTCTGTATTTGATTCAAGCTTTATTGCAAGAGAAGAGGCGCTTGCCGCAGAATTGAAACAGCTGGTCCATGTGAAGGGAGTAGCCAGTTCGCAAAGAGTGCCCGGCGATGAACTGGCAAGGTCATTTAATGTGCACAGGGTGGGTGCCGGAGACAATGCGCATTTTACAATGCGCAGGCAGGGAGTGAATAAGGACTTCATTGACCTCTACGGCCTGAAGGTTGTAGCAGGACGGGGCTTTGTGCAAAGCGATTACAGCGACGTCTATGAAAAGCTGCATAGTATTATCATTGATGAAACGGCTGCACAACTGTTGGGTTTCACCTCAGCCGAAAAGGCACTGGGGCAACAGATCACGGCCAATGGAAACAAATGGGATATTGTTGGTGTTATATCTGCTTTCCACCAGAAATCATTGCGCTATGCCATCGAGCCCACAATAATGATCCCTGTGTACGGTGTAAGCAACCCCTTATCCGTAAAAGTAGCCACCGCAGAACTTCCGGCCACCCTTGCATCCATTCGCCATACATACGAAAAATTTTTCCCGGGTAACCTTTTTGATTATTTTTTCCTCGACGAAAAATTCCGGGAACAATACAGGAACGAACAATTGTTTGGGAAGGTCTTCGCGCTGTTCGCCGGGTTTGCCATCGTCATTGCATGCCTCGGATTATTCGGTCTTGCTCTTTTTGCTACAACGCAGCGGACGAAGGAGATCGGGGTGAGAAAGGTGCTTGGGGCATCGGTTTCAAATGTTGTCGTTTTGCTTTCAAAGGATTTCATCCGCCTCGTGCTTGTTGCCAATATCATCGCCTTTCCTCTGGCGTGGTGGGTGATGCATTCCTGGCTGGATGATTTTGCATACAGGATCAATATAAGCTGGTGGATGTTTGTTGCATCGGCATTGATGGCAATCTTCATTGCATTATTTACGGTGAGCTTCCAGGCCATTAAGGCTGCGGTGGCGAATCCGGTGAAGAGCTTGAGGACAGAGTGAAAATGTTGAATGATAAATGCTGGATATTGAGTGCGACTGCGGAATGAAGTGTCAGCGGGTGAGAAGTCAGGTTTGGACTTTCAAATACCAGCGTTCAGCTATGTGGTATGATCGGTAAGCGGCAACACTTAAAGTTCGACTTCCGCCGTTGTCGTTTGGTGTATCGTTGAAATGACTTGATTGAAAAAATAAAATATGCTCAAGAACTATTTAAAAACTGCGTTCAGGAACCTGTGGAAGAATAAAACGTATAGCTTCCTGAATATTTTGGGCCTCTCCGTTGGCATTACCTGTGCAGCTCTCATTTTTCTATGGGTGGAAAATGAGCTGACCTTCGATCACCAGCACCAGAAGCGCCGCAACCTGTACCTGATACTGGAGAACCAGAAATACGATGCCAAAACATATACGTTTTCCGCAACGCCCGGCGTGCTGGCCCAGGGGATGAAGGATGAAATTCCAGGCGTAAAAAATGCCTGCCGCTCCACCTGGGGCCAATCCTATCTTTTCGGACTTGACGACAAAACGATCTATGAAAGAGGCATACTCGCAGATTCGTCTCTGTTTAGCATGTTTACCATCCCGTTTGTGAAAGGAAATCCGCGCACAGTTTTTTCGCAATTGAACAGTGTTGTGATCTCGGAAAAAATGGCCAAA
>DATMHB010000262.1:0-6536 GCA_035555175.1 Flavisolibacter sp.
GGTAGGCAAAATTCTCCAGCCAGCTTTTGGAAATATATAAAGCAACCGGAACTGCCATGCAAATAGAAAGCACGATCAGCAACACCGTTTGTTTGTTCAGGGTCATGAAAAGATCAAGCGCGCTTGCGCCCAAAACTTTTCTTATCCCGATCTCCTTCGTGCGGTTCACTGCTGCAATCGCGGAAAGGCCGAACAGGCCAAGACAAGCAATGATGATCGCCATCCACGATGCCGCGCTGATCACTTTCAGCCAGCGCGCGTGCGATTCATAGGCGGTCTTTACATCTTCGTCCATGAAGGTGTAACTAAAAGGCTCATGATTGGTGATCTCATCATATTTTGATTTCACATTCCTGATCACACTGGCCACGTTCTGGTTCGCAGCGAGCCTGAGCCAGAAATACCCGAGCCTGTTTGGCCTGCATTCGTGATACAGCGGACCTATCTTCTGCTGAAGACCTGTATAAAAATAATCCTTGCAAACACCGA
Organism: Flavisolibacter sp.; assembly: GCA_035555175.1. Taxonomy (GTDB): domain Bacteria; phylum Bacteroidota; class Bacteroidia; order Chitinophagales; family Chitinophagaceae; genus Flavisolibacter. The sequence goes on from DATMHB010000262.1 coordinate 490, forward strand.
CAATAACCCCCGCGAGCGACTTGACCGGTTCGTTGAGCGGCGGCCTGCCTAACATATCATATAATGTTTCGTTTACAATGAGGTTGGACATTGTTTTTGAGCCGGCCGTATCCTGGTATTCCTTGTCCAGTATAAGCCGGCTTGTGTCAAGTGCAAAATCCCTTGAGAATTCCCTTCCCTTAACGATAGCAATCTTGTTGAGTGCGAAATAATCGTAGTCGACTTTTATCTCTCCGATCATCTCATGCTTCCCGTTCAAATAATGACCGTTCATATTGAGCCCATTTCCAAAGCGGAAGGTAGTTCCGGTTACGCCCGACATCGAAGGCTGAGCATCCACGTAACGATATAATCTTTCTCTGAATGCCATCGTCTTTTCTTTATCGCCCCAATAAGGATTGGTAATGATCATCGTCTGCTCCTTGTCGAAGCCCAGATCTTTATTGTAAACAAATTCGACCTGCCTGGCTATCACGATGGCGAAAATAACAAGCACAATGCAGGCGGTGTATTGAATGGTGATGAACACCCTCGAAAGTGAAGGGTTCACTTTATAGGTGCCGAATTTGTTCAGGATGCTCAGTGGGACTAATGCCCGCCATCTTAAGAGCCGGATAAATGCCTGCAATGAACGTAAGGACAATGCACAGCGCCAGCCCCGTAGCAATCACCTCCCAGTTCACTATTTCAGCTGCCGCCAAATCGACACCCGTGAGCGCACTGAAATAAGGAAGCGCAACGAGTGCCAGGATGAATCCGAAGATCACGGAAAGCAACACCAATACCTGGGTCTCGGTCAGAAACAAATGGATGATATGTTTCCATCCGGCACCGACAGTTTTCCGTACGCCGGCTTCGTGACTTCTTGCGGCCACCCTGCTTAACGATAGCAGAACATAATTAAGACAAGCAATGACGAGGGCAATAACAGCGAGGAGCAAAAGCTGATACATCGCCTTTACATCCGTGAAGTAAAACCAGGGCGAGCTGATATTGTAATGTCCTTCAGAAAATGGCCTGAAGCTGAGATTGATTTCAGACGGTCGGGGCGCCTGAAAGCTTTTGCTAAGCGACTCCTTGAAACTGCCAAAATAGACGTTTCCAAAATTTTTCAGCTTGCGCCGGAAATCCGTAATGTTCACTTTCGGCTGGAGATTGAAGATCGTCAGGTGTGAAAATGTATTAAGACCCTGCTTCAGCTGATAAGCAAAAGAAGTGCTGCCTTCAACCGGTATCATCAGGTTGAACCTGATGCTGCTGCCTGAAGGGAAGTCTTTTGCAATGGCGGAGACGATATACTGGCCCTCGTCGTCATTGATGCGAATGACCCGGCCAATCGGATTCTCCATTCCAAAATATTTTTTAGCGGCCGATTCGGTAATAACCGCACTGTTATTATTCAGAAATGCATTGGCTGCATTGCCATTCACCAATGAAAGTCCGAAAACGGAAAAGAAATTCCGGTCCACCAGCCCTACGGCACCCTGTCCTTCTTTTAGGGCCCGGTCGGACAGCCTCACTACCGGATCATAAAAAGTAGTGATGCGGCACACGTCTTTGATCTCAGGAAAATTTTTCTTTAGATCGCCCGCGAGGATAACGGGCGTATTAAGCATCAGCTTTTCATCGGCGCCCCGGGCTAACCGGTCAAAAAATCCTTTTTTCGCAGCCGGTTCCTCTGTCGACCAGAGGTTATTCATTTCTATGCGATACAACTGCTTCACTTCGGCCGAATAATGGTCGAGCGTCATTGCATTATGTACATAGGCGGCAACAAGAAGCACAAATGCAGTGGACATTCCGATGCCTGCAATATTGATGATCGAATAAATCTTATTCCGTTCTAGGTTCCGGAAAGATTGTTTCAGGTTCAACAGGTTCATAAGTTCAGTTTTTAGAGTGTAAACTCAAAGGCTTTGGCGTAAAGAGACCCGGATGCAAATCCGCCGGAAAAATTTAAAATTCGGCCCGCCCCGACGGCTTGATATACCGTCGCCCTGTGCTTGTGCGCTTGTTATTCAACTCTTAGTACTCAAATCCAGGTCATTCACTTCTCAAACTTTTCACCGGATTTGCCACTGCCGCCTTTACAGCCTGGAAACTGATAGTGATGAGCGTAATAACAAGCGCAACGAGACCGGCAACAGCAAACATCCACCACGAGATCGCAATCCTGTATACAAAATCCTCCAACCATCGGTGCATAAGCCAGCCTGCAACAGGAAATGCAATGATCATGGCTATGATGACAAGTCCTACGAAATCCTTTGAAAGGAGAGCGACAACGTGCGGCAGTGTTGCTCCCAAAACTTTGCGGATGCCGATCTCTTTTGTGCGCTGCTGAATGCTGTATGCCGACAATCCAAATAATCCGAGACAGGCCAGGACAAGAGCAATACCCGTAAAAATATTCAGCACTCTGCCCAATCGCAGCTCGGCGCTGTACAATTTATTAAAGTCTTCGTCAAGAAAATGGTATTCGAAAGGCCGGTGCGGAGCGAGTGTTTTCCATTGTTTGTCAAGAAAGCTGATGGTGTTTGCAAGGTTCTTTCCACTAACCCGGATCAGCATCGTGCCGGCCCATGTATCATTAAAAAGAACAAGGGGCTTTATCGGATTGTGCAGCGAAGAGAAATGGAAATCTTTCACCACGCCCTTCACGATACCGGGCCTGTGATTGCCAAGGAACATTTTTTTGCCCACTGCTTCTTCCGGTGTCCACCCGAGTTCCTTTGCCGCCGATTCATTTAGAATATAATGGTATTTCTTTTTTGTTTGTTCATCCGTCTGAATGTCCTTTACATCCTGCTCTGTGAAATCTTCGCCGGCAATCAGATGAATGCCGGTCGTTCTGATGAATTCTTCATCCACCGGATTGGCCGTTACCATGATCTGTGTTTCTTCAGGCATGTCGGAGCGCCGCATATTGTATCCTCCCAAAATATTGGTCGGATCATTCACTGCCCTTGCCACGCTCAGCACATCGGGATTCGATTTGAAAACGGATCTCACCGTTGATATCTTGTCCTGGATCTTTTGATCCATTGGCAGCACCAGCACATGTTCCCGGTCATAACCCAAATCTTTTGTCTGAATATAGTGCAGCTGGTTCTGAATAATGAAGGTGGAAATGATCAGGAACACCGAGATCACAAACTGAAAAATGATGAGCGAGCGCCTGAGCCAAAGGCCGGACCCGGTATTTTTGAAGGCGCCCTTGAGCACTTTCACCGGCTGGAATCGCGAAAGGATCAGTGCCGGATAGCTGCCCGCCAGTAAGCTGATGCAAAGAAGTACCACCAGGCCGAAGCCCGCTACAAATGGGGCATACAACGACGAGAAAGATAATTCGCGTTCGGCCAACTGGTTGAACAACGGCAATACCAGCATGGCCGTGACCAGGCTAAGCACAAGAGCAAATACACCAACGATCAACGACTCGCTTATAAATTGCCAAAAGATCTGCGTCTTCAACGCGCCTGCTACCTTTCTTACGCCCACTTCTTTTGCACGCTCAATGGATCTTGCCGTACTGAGATTGATATAAGTAAAACTGGCAATGAGCAGCATTAACGCTGCAACGGCACCGACGATATAGATATAAGTAATGCTGTTATTTGGCTCAAAGCCCCCATAGGAGGAATGCAGGTGTATGCGTTTCAGCGGCTCCAGTTCGAAGGTGACGTAATCATTTCCACTGACCTGGTCTTTCATCTCTTTTTTCATGAAGCCCGGTATCTTGGCTTGTAGTCCTGCAATGGACGATGGTCTGTTCAACAGCAGATAGGTCGTGTAATTCGCGTCCCAATAAGTATTTTCCTGGTTCACACCAAGCGAAGAGAAAGAAGCAAGAAAGTCGAATTTGATCTGGGAATTTGAAGGGCAGTCGCCAATGACTCCGGTGACGAGGTAGTCCGTCCCATTACTTCCGACCTTGATAATCTTCCCGATAGGATCCGTACTGCCGAAATAGCGCGTGGCTGCAGACGTCGTTAATACAATTTTATTCGGTCCGGATAATACATCTCTTACATCGCCCCTTATTAAGGGAAATGAAAAAATGCCGAAGAAGGTTGAATCCGCATAAAGGAAACGTTTTTCGGTAAATAGCTTTTCATCATAACGCACTACCCTTGCGTATTGCGTCATGCGAACGGCAGATTCCACCTCGGGAAAAGCTTTCCTGAACGCGGGGGCGACCTTGGTACTGGTGTAATTGCCTTTGTTCACCGCGCCACCAAAACTGTAATCCATGATCACCCTTGCGATCCTGTCCCCTTTTTTCTGAAAATCATCGTAGCTCATTTCATGGCGCACGTACATTGTCATCAGCAAACAGCAGGTGAGGCCAACAGACAAACCGATAATATTGATGGCGGAAAAAACTTTGTTCTTCCAAAGATTCCTCCACCCGATCCTGAAATAATGTTTAAGCATATGCAATAGTGATGATTGTTATCAAAAAAGTTTTATTCGCTTCTTAAACTTTTAATAGGATTTGAGATGGCCGCCCGCACTGCCTGGAACGAAATAGTGATCATAGCAATTAGAAGCGCCAGGATACCCGCTATAACGAATACAGACCAGTTGATCGTGATGCGGTACGCGAAATCCTGCAACCACGAATGCATGACCCAATACGCCATGGGAAATGCGAGAATGAGTGAAACACCGACAAGCTTCAGGAAATCGGAGGACAGCAAAGCAGTGATGCCCTGTACGGAAGCGCCCAGCACTTTTCGGATGCCAATCTCCTTTGTCCTTCTTTCAGCCGTATAGGCAGCAAGACCAAATAGGCCGAGACAGGAAATAAATATGGCAAGAACCGCAAAAATTCGGGACAGCTTTCCGATCAGCATCTCACTTTTAAATAACCGGTCGAACTGGTCGTCAACAAAATTATAGTTGAATGGATAGCCGGGATTATGGGCTTTCAAAACCGTTTCGATCCTGGCCAGCGCCGTAACCGGTTTTGTTCCCTCTTTGATGCGGATGTAAATATTACCGCCGGCCGAAGGTGCGCAGAAGAAGAGCATCGGATCACTTTTCTTATACATATCCCCATAAACGAAATCCCTTACCACGCCGATCACCTGGTAAGCTGTAGAATCACGGTTAATGACCACACCTACGGGGTCAGTCTTTCCGATCAACTGGGCGAAGGCTTCATTGATAATGATGTTGAGACTATCCTGCCTGGCAACGGGGCCAAAGTCGCGGCCCTTCATCACCTTCATCCCTGTAGTAGAAATATATTCGGGACTTACCCAGTCCATAGTGATCAGTACTTTGGAATTGGGTTCTTTGCCCGGCCATGTAAAATTATCCGAGCTGCTGCCCATTTCCAGCATGTCGAGGCTCGAGAGGGCCGCATTGTCAACGACACCTGTTTGAATGAGGTCCTGCTTTACGCCATCAAAATGTTCGGCGATATCGCCCCTCGCTTCGGTTTGGATCAGGTTGTCCTTATTATATCCAAGTGGTCGGTGCTTTACATGCTGGATTTGCTGGTAAATAATGATGGGGCTGATGATGAGGACAACTGAAACCGTGAATTGGATCACCACCAATGCCTTTCTGATCCATGCGGCGCTGCCGGCTTTTATGCGCAGTCCTTTTAACACTGAAACGGGATTGAACGATGAAAGATAAAGCGCGGGATAGCTACCCGCTACAAGGCCACAAATGAGGGCGATAGCAAGCAATGCCGTATTATGTACAGGATTGTTGAGGGCGAGATAGAGCTTTTTTTCAACGAGGGTATTGAACGAAGGCAATACGAGGTAGATCATGCCAACGGCAATGATCACGGCAATCAGCGACATAAAAAGCGCTTCACCTATAAATTGCAATACAAGTATTTTTTTTGCGGCCCCCAGCACTTTTCTCACACCTACTTCCCTGGCCCTTTTTTCCGAACGCGCAGTTGCGAGGTTCATAAAGTTGATGCAGGCGATCAGCAGGATGATCCAGGCGATGGTGGTGAAAAGGTTCACATATTCAATCCTGCCGCCTGTTTGCTTTCCCTCTTCGAAATTATTGCGCAG
>DATMHB010000263.1:0-5745 GCA_035555175.1 Flavisolibacter sp.
TGCAATTTGATCCGCGCACAAGAATGATCGAAGGGAACGTGGATATTTCCTATTATAACAATAGCCCCGATACGCTGAAGCAGGTATGGTTTAAATTGTATCCTAACCTCTATAAGAAGGGAACGTCACGGCAATCGAAGATAGCAGCGGAAGATGCAGGCGAAGGCCTCATCATCGACAGCTTTCGGCAGAACAACAGGATCATAGACCTTTCCGCACTAAATATCGACGGCACAAATATGGTGCTCGCAAGGCAATCTATCCAGCATGGACAAACTACGGCCTTTCACATCAGCTATCATTATCAACTAAACAAAGGCTCGCACATCCGTACCGGAGAGGTTGAGCCGGATGCGGACTTCATAGCTTATTTCTTTCCACGCATCGCGGTATATGACGACATCGATGGGTGGAACAAAAATCCTTACAACGGCTCGCAGGAATTCTATAATGATTTCTGCGCCTTCGATGCATACATCAAGGTGCCAAAGGATTTCCTCGTGTGGGCAACAGGCGATTTGCAGAATTGCGAAGAGGTCCTGAGGCCGGCGTATTGCAGCCGCATCCGGCAGGCAGAAAAAGAAGATGCAATCATTACGATCATCGACTCTACCGACGATCCGCGGCAGATCACTGCAGACCAGCCTTTCAACACCTGGCATTATCGGGCTGCTGATGTAACTGATTTTGTGTTCGCCGTTTCCAACCATTATTTATGGAAATCAACTTCACTGGTGGTTGATCCTTCAACTGGTAGAAGGACACGCGTTGACGCTGTATTCAATAAAAAACACAAGGACTATTTCGAGGTGATTGACGATGCCAGGAGAACAGTGGACGCAATGAGCTACCGTTTCCCGAAGTGGCCTTTTCCTTACCCGCACGAAACCGTGTTCGATGGTCTTGATCAAATGGAATATCCGATGATGGTGAATGATAATCCTGTTGCCGACCGGTCAGAAAGTATCGAGCTCACCGATCACGAGATCTTTCATACCATGTTTCCTTTTTACATGGGTATAAACGAAACGAAATATGGCTGGATGGACGAAGGCTGGGCTACCATCGGCGAATGGCTCATCTCGCCAATGATCGATAGCACCATCATCGACGAATATGGCGTGAGGCCCTATGAGGACAATGCGGCCAATGAGATCGACCTTCCCATCATGACGCTCACCACGCAACTGACAGGCACAGCAATGTTCCTGAACTCGTATCCGAAGCCAGCCTTTGGATATCTGTATGTAAAAGACCTGCTGGGCGACAGCCTGTTTACAAAAGCGCTGCATTACTATATAAGCCAATGGTCTGGAAAACATCCCATGCCGTTCGATTTCTTCAACTGCATGAATGCCGGATCAGGAAAAAAACTCGACTGGTTTTGGAAGCGCTGGTTCTTTGATAGCGGATATCCTGACCTTGCTATAGGTGCCGTCACGAAGAAATTGAATGGATATAGTATAAAGATCATTTCCAAGGGAACAAAACCCGTCCCCATTGACCTGGTGATCCGTTTTACGGATAAGACCTCCGTTCACGTGCACCGCCCGGTATCTGTATGGGAAAAACAAAATACTGAGGTCAACGTGATTGTTCCCACGCCAAAGAAGGTGGAGCAGATCAGCCTCGGTAGCACCTATGCTCCCGATGCCAATAAAGCAGATAATACTTACAGCATCTCAAAAGCTCAGGAAAATTTATAGTCTTCCCTTTCGGGATTAAAAACGTCAAGCAGCTCACAATCTGTAAGTGCCCTTCCCCCGTGAGGGATATGAGGCGGGATAACAGCCACCGCACCAGGTTCGAGTATTTTTGTTTCGCCATTTACGGTCAGTTCAAACCTTCCCTTAAGCACGTGTGCGACCTGTTCATGGAGGTGCGAATGAAGGGGCATGACCGCACCGTTTTTAACCGTCCAGTACATAAAAGTCATGCTACCCGTATGGATGGTCCGGCCAAAATACCCGCTTACCACCTCTTTCCCCGGCTGATCTTGTACTTCAAAAAAAGGCATAATGAAAATTATACGTTGAATGTAGGAAGAATAATGACGGCACAGATTTTATGCGCCTTGTTGTAAAATAGTTTTATGGAATCACAGAGACAACCAACGAACGGGGCAAAAACAGGAAGGCATGAACATCCCTTGCCAAACGAAATCAGGGAAAGCGAAAAACAACAGGCGGCTAATGCGCACGATGCTGCGGAAAAAGACATGGAGCAGGATGCTGATTTAACTGCCCAAAGTCCTAATGATGACCTTGATGAAGGAGAGACCGCGAGATTGGGTGAAGATACGACCGACCTGATTTAAGAACATGGCCTGCAAGTGATAGAACCATGCTGATTAAACCGGATATTTAGATAAAACGTTTTCAGACAATTACGGCATGGAATTTATTGCTTAACCCTTACACTAAAACCAATTAACTATGGCAAGGCAAAACAACCGGAATCAAGAGAATGAAAGAAAGAATGAAGCTGGGCAAAAAAGGGATGCAGCCAGTAATGCCATCAGGTTCTCTATCGACCGGGCACCAAGGTATTCGAATGAAAGGGAAAGGGATGTCAGGCATATCAATATGAGCAGATATTATCTCAATGATCTATACGAACGCAGCAGTATTTAAATGGCGAATGCAAGATAAAAAAATAGTCGTGGGGTGAGCCATTCGATCTGACCGCAGCCTCAAGCCGCAGGCAAGATGATGAAGCAACCCTTATCGCGAGGCGGGTAGAAAGCGATGGTGTGAACGAGGAGGCCAACCCCGGGCCCGCCCCTGAGCCGAAAAGCGGCGAAACGGAGAACCGCATTTCAACTTCACTGGACGAAGAATAGTTTTAAGGCAGCGGGCAGGTTGACGAGCGGGAGTCTCTACCTGCCTTATTATTTAATACCTGCGGCCACAGCACCACGCCGGTTGTCGTTTTGTTTCAAAAAAGCAACATCCATTTTCAATTTCTCGGCACGCAAGAACTGGTATAGTTTTCGAAGTTGAGTTCGCATGAACTATAGGAACACGAGTGATAGGTTCGGTATTTATTCGACCCACGAAAACGAAATAAGAGCGATGGCCAGAAAAATGAATCAATCCGTCGATGACATCCTTTCCGCCATCCAGGAAGTAGGCTTCGATGAAGACGAGATAGAAGAGTATATCCGAGATCGCAACGACCGCTCCTTTTAAATCCCGACCATTGGTTATTCTTCGTTGACGGGCCCGGTAAATAAATTAACTGGTCGTTAGACCGATGCTGGATCATGATCTAAAAACCGCAAGGGCAATTGCAGGAAAGATCCGGTTAGCTCAATACCCGGGCGCTCCCGGCGGGTCGAAGCAGCGTCAGCAAGAAATTCCCAGGGCCAAATGTCAGCCCCCGCGGAATTGCTAAACATCAGAGGAATCAGGGCAAAAAAAGGCGGCTGTAAAAAAGAAAAAGCACCAAGTTGGCTTGTATTACGTGCGGAAGCTTATAATACTTACTAACCCGATGCTTTTAATTGAATGGCATCAATCGGTTTAAGATTCAGCCTGCAGCGATCTTTTTGAAGGATCACTGCATTTTTCAATTGTGTTTCTAAGATACGTTAATGCAATAGCGGTTTCCAAATTTATTTTTTCCTTCTTCTTAACCGGTTGTACACCGGGTTATGCACAGCATTGTGCAAAGCGTTAAATGTGCAGCAAATTATCGGTCTCGCCGGCGAGTACGCAGGATAAAGTAGATGATGATGAAGAACAGCGCCAGTATGGCTACGGGAAAAAGATAATCGTTCATAAATTTTGCAATAGAAAAATAGTGAGATCGAAGCAATTTGCAAAATGAAAGACGGCTGCATCCGCAATTCACTTCGCAAGCAATTTGCCGTACCTCAGTGAATAAATGTAGCTTTGAAGTAGTTCTTTCTCTTCAACTAAAACTATGCTATATGAACTATGTACAGCGCCTTGAACAATGGGGTGATATGCATCATCCCAAATGGGTTGATCTGCTCAGAATCATCCTTGGTGTATTTCTCTGTATAAAAGGTGTAGAGTTTGCACGGCACCTCAATGCCGTTCAGGAGTTGGTGAGCCGCAAAGTGCCTTTCAGTTCTCTCGTGCTCATCCTGATCAGCCATTATATTCTTTTTGCGCATATCATGGGCGGATTCCTCCTGGCGACCGGCCTTCTCACGCGCTTCGCCTGCTTGCTCCAGATCCCGGTGCTGTTGGGCGCCATCATTTTTATAAATGCATCGATGCTTCAGCCTTTTTCGGAATTACTTCTTTCAGTTTTGATCCTTGCACTGCTCGTGTATTTTCTGATCATCGGAAGCGGCCCATGGTCTTTGGACCGGGTCATCGAACGCCATGCCGAGCGGGGCAGGTAGGAAGGTAAAACTCAAGAGAGCTGGCTCGGAAAGGACAGTGCGCACAAAGTTGCAGCGACTGAACAATCCCGGCGGATTGCGCGCTGGCATGGGAAACGATTGTCCTTCTGGTTTCGCAATTCTATTGTCATTCATTTAAAACAACTCCATTAGCGCCTGTCCTCCGTTCAATTGGATTACTCATAACCTCGCGCTGAAGCCACTCACTCCCCAATCTAAATTCCCTTTCTTATCTTCGCACCCGCTATGACACAAGAATATTTGAAAGATATGAGGGACCGTGTTGTTGTCCTGAGGAGGTTTCTTTGACGTCGATAACCGAAGAGATAAGATCAATCAGGATAAGCAGCTTTCTCTGGCTGCCGGCTTCTGGGACGATAATGCCCGGGCTACTTCCATTTTAAAAGAAATAAAGCTCAACGAATACTGGGTTCATATTTACGAGGGGGTTGACACCGCCGTCGAAGACTTTGCCGTGCTTTTTGAATTCTGGAAAGCGGGAGAGGGCAGCGAAGAAGAAGTGAAGACGGCTTACGACGCAGCGCTTAAACAAATTGAGGAGGCGGAGTTCAAAAGTACGCTCAACCAACCCGAAGATGAACTACCCGCAGTATTGCAGATCAATTCAGGTGCGGGCGGTACCGAGAGCCAGGACTGGTCTGAAATGCTGGCCCGCATGTACCGCATGTATGGTGAAAAGCAGGGTTGGAAAGTCACCGTCCTCGACTGGGTGGATGGCGACGGAGCGGGTATCAAAACCTGTACGCTGCAATTCGACGGTGAATTTGCTTATGGATTTCTGAAGGCGGAGAGCGGCGTTCACCGTCTTGTGCGCATCTCACCTTTCGACAGCAATGCAAGGCGACATACTTCATTTTCTTCTGTTTTTGTTTATCCCCTCGTCGACGATTCCATTAATATCGAGGTCAAGGAAAGCGATGTGAAAATGGAAACTGCGCGCAGCGGCGGCGCCGGCGGACAGAACGTGAACAAAGTTGAAACAAAAGTGTTCCTCACGCACATTCGTACGGGCATAGTGGTCGTTTGTCAAACCGAAAGATCGCAGATCGGTAACCGTGAGAAGGCAATGCAAATGCTGAAGAGCCGCCTGTACGAGGAAGAACTGAGGAAGCGTGAAGAATTGAAGAATGCTGCCAACGCTTCCAAGAAAAAGATCGAGTGGGGCTCTCAGATCCGCAGTTATGTTTTTCATCCCTACAAAATGATCAAAGACCATCGCACTGATTATGAAGTTGGCAACGTGGGGCCAGTTATGGATGGTGACCTCGACGGATTTATAAAAGCTTACCTGATGATGGAAAAAGAACAGGAAGCCTAATGCCTTATTGATTTCCGGCCAGGCGCTT
>DATMHB010000264.1:0-4948 GCA_035555175.1 Flavisolibacter sp.
ACGCAAACTGGTGAACGAAGGTCCGGACACAACAACCCTTATAGGATCGTGCGATTTCACTCTCACGTTATTCTTAAACCTGATGACAAGCCTGTTGTCAGAAACAAAAGTTTCGGTTACATCCAGAATATTTTGCTGCGCGCTTATTTCCACTTTATAAACCGAATCCTGTTTGAAATACACATCACCTGATATTCGAAGGTCTATGCCGGCAAAATTGTTTATGCCTCTCGACTGGGTAATGACCGCTCCATCGCCTGTAATGACGTCCTTGTAACAAGAAGCAAATATTAAAGGCGTTACAGCAAACAGGATCAAACTTAATTTTTTCATTGTTCTTTTTTTATAATGATGAGATGAATCATTTCCTATCACGCAGCGTGATTGGGGACAGGTTTTCGGATTTCGGTTCCTGCTAGGCGCCGGGCAGATTTGTTATCCCCCTATAGCCCCGGGCATGCTTATTTAATTGCTTAACAACCGGGAGATAACCTACCCCTATGTTGGTTTAGAAAAAATTGATCCCTGCATTCCATCCTAACCAACCTTTAACATTGGAATTAAAATCGTACACGCGGTACGTTGATGGAGGAATGACCGACTTATATCCTCCGGAAAAGATTTTTTGTTTTGAGTAGTAAACATTAAAGACAGGACCCCCAAAAAGAGATAAAGATCTACCCAGGCTGATATTCAGGTTCACCTTTGCCTTACTCAGTATATTGGCATACTCCCACGACCCGAGATACAGCTGCTGTGCCGTCAGTTCGGGATTAACAGAGAAAACCTTCCCAAGCCTGATCTCGCTTCCAAGTCCATAGCCGAAACTGTATAGTTTGGCTGTGTCGTGCAAAGACGTGCCTGCCTGGAGAATATTGTATAGTTTCCTGCTGCCGGTTTTGAAAGCAGCATTCAGGTCTATTACTTCGTCGGTTGAAAAAGAAAGTTTGTGATAGCCTTTGAACACGATGTTGATCAGTCCGAAGCCAACACCGTCAGATGTATCTGAGATATTGATCAGACCTATCTGTCCGCCCTTAACATGCCGTGCATAATTGATCACGGCAGCCACCTGTGAGCCTGTTACTTCGCCACCGCTCACATTGGCGAAGCCCGCAAACTGCGACCCGGTTACACTTGCCTTTGAATAGTTGGCAACTCCGGCCACCTGCACGCCCTTTACACTATGCGAAACATGATTGTAGATGCCAGCCAGCTGAAAACCCGAAAGATTTCCTTTTACTGTATTGTTGATGCCAGCCATTTGAAAGCCATGGACCGAATCAAGGACCGTATTGTTGATGCCGGCGAACTGTATGCCCCTGACATGTCCGCCCACGATATTGAATAACCCGCCTGCCTGAAAATATTGCACCGATTGTTTGTCGATATTAAATAGACCGCCGATTTCAAATCCGTTCACGCCTCCATTGTATCCTCCCAAAACATTGATGGAAACCATGTTGATCACCTGTGGACTCAACGGACCATGAGTACCCAGACCGGGCGTCACCGAAAGTTGGAATGGTCTTGCGGTAAAGAACTGGCGGAGATTAAGACTCTGCATTCTCTGCCTGGCAGAAATAAGGAATCTGCTCATGCTTGTGCCTTCTACTTTTACCGAATCGGTTCTGGTATAGGTGTATTCAGTAACGGTAGAGTCGGATCTAACACGCAACTTCAGCTGCTCCGGCGCAAAATAATCATCGGGCCCGATCACCGTAAGTGAACCGGAAGTAACGGGAACAATGGTGACTGTGATCTGCTGGCTGTATCCCGCATCTACCATGACCGTTGTATCATGATAAAATTCCTTACTTACCGTAATTGCAGCCAGGCCGCTTTTCTTCTTCAGCCTCAACTTAAAAAATCCGCTTTCGTTGGTCATTGCGGAGACCAACATGTTTTTTTCATAGATACTTGCATAGCGGATCCATTCTCCGGTTTCATCATCAAGCACATAGCCGCTCACCGTATAAAAATTTTCCTGTGTGGCGGCTTTATTTGTAACCAGTGTAATGGTGATAGGCGCTTTACGGATGATGATATAGTTGCCGCTTTCCCTGAACTCATAATGATCGGGAAGGAGCAGATCGAGCACCTGGCGAACGGTCCTGTTACTGACGCTGAAGCTCACGATGCTGTCCTTTTTGATGATGCTGCTGTTGTAAGAAAAATAAAAATTGCCTTTGTTGCTCAGTATCTCAAGCACGTTATCGAGCCGCTGCCGGCTGATCTCAATCGATACGTTGCGGTTTAACGGGCTCTGTCCCCATGCCTGGATTAAAAAAGATAAGGAAAGAATGAGCAGGCTCCCTATTTGCTTTATTTCTTTCATGGTCCTACTCCAAAATGATATTATTTCCCGACCTGGATTGCTTCAATCCAAAAGTGAGGCAGACGACTTCGAGTATATGGTCGAGCGATTCGTTAGAGAATGTGGTCGTCAGCAAGAGGTTCCTGCTTTGCTTTTTTTCAATGGTGATGTGCACACCGTAGGCTTCATTCAAAACATCCGTCAATTTCCAGAGCGGCGTGTTGTCGCATACAAATTCACGGGTGAGGTAGTAGTTGTATAATTTTTCTTTCTCCGGATTTTTTACAAACAAGGAATCGTTTTCATGTGCCAGAAGTTTTTCCTTCGGTTTCAGTTCGACCACCTGTCTTCCCTTCATTACCTGTACGGTACCCGTGGCTACGATCACTTCCGTCACTCCATTCCTGCTTCTTACATTAAAGGAAGTACCCACCACTCTGATCGTAAGTGCATTGACGTAAATGAGAAAGGGGTGTGACCTGTCGGGATGAATGTTGAAGAACGCCTCGCCTTTCAGGTTCACAGCTCTCGCATGGCCTTTGAATTTGGAAGGATAAATAAGTGATGAATTCTTATTCAATGTAATGTTCGAGCCGTCGGGCAGCGTTTCGGAAACAACCGAGTTTTCTGCGTGAGCCGTGAGGGTTTGTATAGTTTCTTCTCTGTTGTAGGCGAGATAGGCTATGATAGCTGCTCCAACGATGAAAATGAAGGCGGCTGCGACCCTCCACCATGCGAAAGCCATTTTCTTTGCGGCCGGCGAATGTGCGTGAAGTCGTGCATGAAATCTTTTCCATGCAGCATCTTCATCTGCGGTCGTTGCAGCGGCGAGGTTCCTGCTTTCTTCCCAGACGCGCCTGAACTGTTGGAAATAACTGGCATGGCCGGGATCCTGATTTATCCAGTTTTCAACTGTCTTTCTCTCCGATTCAGATGCTTCGTGAAGCAGATATTTTACCAAGAGATCATCAATATGGTCGAAACTTTCGTTCAAGTATCAGGGTTTGCTGTTTATGAATAGGATCAGTAATACCAGAAAATCTACCAGCTTTGACCTGAGCAGCTTTAAAGCCTTG
Organism: Flavisolibacter sp.; assembly: GCA_035555175.1. Classification (GTDB taxonomy): domain Bacteria; phylum Bacteroidota; class Bacteroidia; order Chitinophagales; family Chitinophagaceae; genus Flavisolibacter. The sequence goes on from DATMHB010000264.1 coordinate 3,394, forward strand.
CCCATCTGGTTCTCTACGGTCTTCACCGAGATCTCCAGCCTGGCGGCGATCTCACGATAACGCAATTCCTCAAAGCGGCTCATTTGAAATATCGTTCTGCATTGCTCGGGAAGTTCATTCAAAGCTTTGTGAAGTCTTTCTTCCAGTTGTTTCAGGTCAACCCTTTTTCCTGCGTGATCGGACTCTTTCATACGGTGCGAAACAAACAGCTGGTGCTCTGAACGCACTTTCAGGTGCTTAAGGTGATTCAGCGATTCATTGTGTACGGCGCGGTATAAATAAGCTGTAACGGGGCCGCTGATGGTGATGCTGGCCGAACGTTCCCACAGTTTGAAAAATACATTCTGGACCATTTCCTCTGCCGCGATGTCGTCTTTCAGTAATGTAAATGCATAGGCGTGCAGGCCTTTAAAATTCGCTTTAAAAACTTCTTCGAAAGCAGCTTCATCCCGGTTTTGAAGCCGGTCAATCAGTCTCTTGTCATTCAATTCCATTCGGACAGCAGGATAAATCAGCTCGATATGAACAGCTCCTTGCAAAACTAGTTTATAGTAAAACAACCGGAGAACCATTCACCCCTATTCCTGAACAGGCTTTCTTAAGAATTATTTAAGGGCTGCTGCCTGCGAATAACTTCTGCAGGCATCAATGCCAGTCCCAAACCACTACATTCCATTCGTCGTTTTGATCGCGATAAGTATGGATGGTTTTGAACCCGGTTTTTTCATGTGCTTTCTGCGACCTCGGATTACTGGTTGAAATCTCAGTGAGGAGGAATTCAAATTGCCCGCCATATACCTCCCTATGCTTGCCGTAGAGCATGGGCACGATGCCTTTTCCCCTGTAGCCCGCGGAAACGCAGATCTGTCCCATGCAATAATAATTACACTTCGACAATGGTTTGTCTTTATACAGCACCGGCTCAAGAAAAAGGAACATTTTATCCAGGTCGGCATGAAATGACCTCGATTCCTTCAGCGTGGCAAGGGCATATGCTACTACCTTATCGCCTTCTTTCACCACGATACTCGCAGCAAGCCGGTGCATCTGTTCCAATAATTCCATCGAATACAGCCAACTGACAAACCCCTCCGCACCCTGTTCGGCGGGACTGAGATTTGTTTTCAGGTTGCGTTGATTCAATTCATGGATCTGTTCTAGATCCTTGGTGGAATTGACGGTTGTCGCGATCAACATGCTACAAGTTAGGCAGATCTGAAAATCCTAAAAAGAAAAGGCCTGCGATCGCAGGCCTGATGATATCATTCTCATTCGGGTGTTGCTGCCGGATTGCCTTGGACGATAATCAATGTTGACAAGCTCATTTAAAATTTAAAGCCAACAAAAAACTGAAGTATGCTGTTTTTAAAATTTGCGGTTTCAGGGTTGAAAGGCAGCGGATATGGATTTGGTGAAGAATAATCCTGTTTGTATAATTTTCCGAGGCCAAGATTATAGCGGGCTCCGATAATGAGCGCCTTTACCGGATAAATTTCCAATCCGCCGGCAAATCCATAATCCAGCTTATTCATGGTGGCGGAAATGGAACTGTCTT
>DATMHB010000265.1:0-2695 GCA_035555175.1 Flavisolibacter sp.
GCAATCTGCACATAATAAAAGGGCCACTCTCCCATTTGCCAGCGATCTCTCCAATCTTTTACCATTGCTGCTAACAATTGATCATAGATTTCAGGATTTGGGCGGTTTTGTTCCCCCTTGTACCAAAGAACCCCTTTAATGCCATAACCGACCAAAGGACGCAGCATGGCATTGAATAAAGCAGTTGGAGTATTTTTATTGGAGCCTGTAGTGTCTGCAGGAATTTTTATTTGAGAAAATGATTGAAGACTTTCTTTGCTCATCCAGGCTTCCACCTTCGTCCCGCCCCAATATGTGCCGATGATGCCAACCGGAACTTTAAGTTGTTGTTGCAGCAACTTCGCAAATTGATAACCCACTGCACTAAACTCTTTGACGGACTCGGCATTGCTCAGTTGCCATCCGGTGTTAGTTGCAGTGTCTTCCGGATTCATTGAAGCTGCTCTTTCAAAACGAATGAGACGGACTGCTGAGCTATTTGCGTCGATCAACAGATCGTTTGAATTCATCACCGGCTGATTTTTAAATCCCTTCATGGGCATTTCCATATTGGATTGACCGGAACAAAGCCATACTTCGCCGATCAAGATATCTTTTATGATCAAGGGTGTTCCATCGTTCATGGTAATGCTGTAAGGACCGCCCGCACCAGGGGTTTCCACCTTTACGTTCCAGGCACCATTTGCATCAGATTTAATCTTGTATACCTTTTTATTCCAGGAAGAAGTGATGATAACGTTCGATGATTTTGAAGCCCATCCCCAAAGAGCAACATTCGACCGCTGCTGCAACACCATGTGATCGGCAATTAGCGGAGGCAATTTGATCTTTGAACTGGCTTCAAAAGCGAAAAGACCTAGTGCAAATAAGAAGAAGACAATTCGTCTCATAACTTAAGCGGGCTTTGTTTAAATTAAAGTTAACATCACATCAAAATTCTTGAAAAACAGTCATTCGTCAATTCCAACGAAAAGCTATTACTATAACACAGTTAAAAGGACAATCAAACTTGAAAGACTAAGATCAGGATCTTCTGCAAATACAAAAAACCGTTACAAAGGCATCAAAATCGATCCTCAAATAGCGCTCCTTCGGAGTCAGCGCATATTACAAACATTCCCTCTCTGCACTAATATCATTCCTTCAGAATTTGCATCCCATGTTTTCATGTTAATGTTCTCATTAGCTTATCCAAATGACATTAACGATTGTCTACACAAACATCTTAAACGTTATTTTTCTCATCCGCCGCTATTTCGTCATAATCCATAACTTTCGGACGGAGAAAAAACAATTGTATAATTAGTGCAACAAATACGATAATTGCCAGCATGGCAAAATCTCTTCCCAAATGTCCGGCATCAGTAGACTTCCCGAGCCAATCTGTGATAAATGCACCAGAAAAAACGCCTCCCATATTCATCAATCCATAAGCAGTGGCCCTGTATTTCGATGATACAAACTGGCAAAGAATGGGCATATTGTTCGCGTCGAACATACCAAAGCCAAATCCAAAACAAAAGGCGGCACCAATTACATGAAACATCGAATGACCAAAGCCTATCAACAACAAGGCAGGAATGGTTAATCCGAGGCCGATGGCGCCTGTGTAAATCCTTCCTTTGATATTTCTTTGCGACCAGCGATCGGACAGAATACCGCCGAAGATCACACCTAAAAAAGAAGATGCTGCAATTGTGATAGTAGATAATGGGCCTGCCGACGACATTTCAATATGCAGCTTGTCTGCAAATAGTGTAGGCAACCAGTTCTTTACTCCCCAACCCGGCAAACCCGGTATGGCGAAATAAAAAAGAATGATCCAGAAAGAAAGGTTCGTCAATAAAAACACAACACCCTTAAACAACGACGTTCTTTTGCCTTTTTGATCAGCTGTACTTTTTACTTCATGCCGTTCCTTTTTTTCTTTCAAAAAAAACATAAGTACAACTGCATACACCACCCCGATCAAACCAAAAGAAGTAAATGCATATTGCCAGGTAAATTTATCGGCAATCGTAGCACCAAATCCGCCCAATGCTTGTCCCATGTACAAACCCGTCATGTGAATGCCTACAGCTAAAGACCTCGTTCGCGAAGAATGAAAGTCTGCAATTAATGACAATCCAGCCGGGATATACAATGCTTCGCTTATGCCCATGATAGCCCTCAACCAGTAAAACTGATAGAATGTTGTAGCATGTCCCATTGCAAAAGTCACCGACGACCAAACAAATAAGCTTGCGACGATCAACCATTTGCGGTTTAGCCTGTCTGCAATCATCCCGGCCACCGGACTCATAAAACCATAGATCCAAAGAAAAATAGCCATCAGGCGGCCAAAATTTGCCGCAGTCTCCAACTCTTTAATATCAACCTGCATTGACGGTTTCATGGTGGATAGCATTTGCCTGTCCATGTAATTGAGCAAAGCCACGCCCCATAAAAGTCCAACCAAGATCCAGGGATAAATCTTCGATCCTTTTTTCAACGCAGTGGATTGCTGATACGATCTGGTTTCTGCAGAAATCATTCAATCATTTTGTTTACTGATCAGCTTTGCGACAATAACGTTTGGTGTCCTTGTCCCCGGACGTACTTCCCCTCCCGGCAGTACAATCAAATTTTTCCAAACTACCAAGGAAGTAGTTACAGGAGACCAAATACTATTATTCGGTGTTTGGACGGCATCGTG
>DATMHB010000266.1:0-4700 GCA_035555175.1 Flavisolibacter sp.
CAAAGTCCATAAGCACCAATTCACCGTCCTTGCATTCCTCGCTATTGCTTACATAATGAAGCGTTCGTGCCCGGTCGCCACTGGCAATAATACTTCCATAGGCTTCGCCGCTTGAACGCTGGCTTAGAAATGAATGAACAATCTCCGCATGGATCTCATATTCCATCACACCGGGCCTGATAAATTTAAGTACGCGCACAAATGCATTTTTCGTGATCTCGATAGCCTTGCTGATTACTTCCACCTCTAACTCAGTTTTGATTCCGCGCAGGTCCCTGAGTATTCTTGCCGCCCGTTCATATTGATGCAGCGGATAACGGCTTTTCATTTCGTCAACAAAACGGTAGTCTCTTGTCCGCACCAGGCTGGACTTGCGGTCATTTTCATTCGTGTCGAGATAAATATTGTCGGCCAGATGGATCCAGGTTTGCAGCAATGCATCAATGGTATCGAGCCAAACAATCGTTTTAATGCCGCTGATGGCCGTTGCTTCCTCCCTGCGCAGGCGCTTGCCATCCCATTTTTCCTTTAGCTCGTTAGGCCGGACCAATACGAGCACTTCCCGGAATTTAGGGTCGGGGTTATCCGGAAAAAGTATAATCATCGAATCTTCCTGCAGAATGCCGGAAAGCCAGTACAAATCGCTATTCTGTTTGAAAGGATACAGCGCATCCCCGTTGCTGGGCACTTCGTCATTGCTTACGAAAATAGCGATAGACCCCGGTTTCATCTTTTCAACAAAACGTTTGCGATTTGTAACAAACAACTGGGAATTGAGCTGCAGATTTTTCATTTGCGAAATTTAACGAACGGACAAAGTAACCGAAATGCAGAAGACTTCGTGCCGCTGATCCGTTATTTTTCTTCCTGCAAATGCAGTAATGTATGTCAACTGGCCGTGGAAATGCGGAAATATGCGTGCTGGTGCAAAGCTCTTTAGTCGAAGGAATCCTTCAGGAAATTTTTTGTTTCGCGGACTCCTGGTGTCATTCTATGGGCCGGATTGCGAAAGAAAATTGAGGTTGCAATAAATTTTTATAAGTGTTTTCCAGTAAATGTCCAAAAAAAGAACGCCGAAATGTTGGTCATTGACGCATATATAAATCTCATTATGGACTTTTACCATTTGACTGAAAAACCGCAAACAGTGAAAGAAGTGACGCATATTCCCGCACCAGATTCCTTTAAGGGGAAGACGTCCTGTATGCGACACGATAAATTGCTGAACCGGGTGACTGAGATCGCCTGTACGATCAACAGGGAAGGTGTCATACAATTTATTAATCAGGCATGCTGTTCCGTGTGGGGTTATACACCAGAGGAAATTATTGGTACACTGTTCTCTGCACGCGTCATCCAGGAAGATGCGGCTGCATGCTGCGCTGCTCTCAGCAACCTTACCGGCGAAACAGCTGAAGGCAGTTTCACCAACCATGTCCGCTCCAAAAATGGTGACCTTATTGAAATGGACTGGAGCGTGATGTGGGACGCAGCCGATGGACTTTTTTATGCAACCGGTAGAGATATTACAGCAAGATCGAAGGCGGAGGAAATGCTGCGCACCCTTTCATTGGTGGCCAAAGAAACTATCAATGCAGTGATGATTACCGACCTCGACCGTCGGATCATTTACACCAACGATTCATTTACCAGGATTACCGGATATACTTTGGAAGAGGTGAGGGGTCGCATTGCAAAGGATGTCTTAAGAGGTCCTGACAGTGATAAAAGCGTCGATGATTTCATCAGCGGGGCCGTGGAAAACAAGAGATTCTTCCAGGTTCAGATCCTCAACTATAAAAAAAACGGCGAAAAATATTGGGCTGAATTCTCGGCCCAACCGATGTTCGATAATGAAGGAAAGCACGTTGGCTTTTTCTCCATTGAAACCGAAATTTCCGAAAGAAAATTTTTCGAGCAAAAGCTTGACCAGGAAAAGAAAGAAAGACAGCGGCAAATTACCAAAGCCATTATTTCGACGCAGGAGAATGAAAGGGCAGCGATCGGCAGGGAATTGCACGATAATGTGAACCAGGTGCTCACCACTGTGAAGCTCTATAATGAAATGTGTCTGGCCGAAGAAAAAGTGAACAGGAACATCCTTATGAAGTCGGTGCAACAGATCAACTATTGCATTGAATTGATCAGGGATCTTTCGAAAGAACTGAGAAGTCCGCGCATAGAGGAGATGGGGCTTACCGATTCCATCCGCGAACTTGCGGACAGGGTGCGCGACACGCAGAGAATGGCGGTAAAATATTTTACCTACGGCATTACAGATGAGACCGTATCACAAGACCTGCAAACAGCCATCTATCGAATTGCGCAGGAACAGCTCACCAATGTTCTAAAATATTCCGAAGCATCGCTTGTTGAGGTAGGGCTGGTGGGATCCTCCGGATCCATTGCCCTGCACATCCAGGACAATGGAAAGGGCTTTAACCCGGTTGAAAGGTCGAAGGGCGTGGGTATTATCAACATGATAACGAGAGCGGAAGCCCTTGGTGGAATCATTGACATTGAAACAAGTCCGGGGAAAGGGTGCGCCCTGATGGCAGAGTTTCCTCTCGTTTCGCCTCATGAATAAAACTAATCTGATAAAGGCTGGCTAAGCACCCGGGCATTAAAAAACCCGCTGCGGGCGGGCGTCTATGAGCAAAAGAAAAAGCTGACTGAAGAGAGGGGCCGCCTGGTTTTCAAAAGTATTGGATTTACAAAAACTTACTGGACGGTATTTTTAGGACATTGGATATACTGGAGGTGGCGACCCGTCTTTTCAATCAGCTTTCTAAGACAAAACTAACCGTAAGAGCGAGGCGCCACAAGAGCAATACCGCCCGATTTTATAGATTCGGTAATTACCCTGTCCTTCGTACATTTACGGCGTCGCGAACGCGGATGTTTCCGATAGGAGCGTGCTCAACTTGAAGTTTTTCTAAGTATTCGTACTTTTCACAATCGGAAATCACGTAGTAATACTATACTAAATGCAAGAGGTTTTTACCAACTTGCATTCAGATCTAGAACCATAGAAACCCTTTTATTTAAAAAATTCCTTATGAAAAATCTCGACACAGTAATTAAAGTGGCAATTGCTGACGACCATGCGCTCTTCCGTACCGGCGTAAAAACTTCTCTCACCGGCCGTAAAGACATACAGATGATTGCAGAGGCAGAGAACGGCATGCAACTCCTCAATTTATTAAAACATATAAAGCCAGACGTGGTTCTTCTCGACATTCATATGCCTATTATGGATGGTTATACCACGCTGCCTGAGATCAAAAAATTATATCCCGAGATCAAAGTGATCATGTTGTCGATGAACAACGATGCCTCTATCATCACTAAAATGATGGAGATCGGTGCGAACTCTTATTTGACAAAAGAGTCGGATTCGGAGACGATCTATCAGGCGATCCGCACTTGTTACGAGCAGGAATTTTTCTTCAATGACCTTACCAATAAGGCGTTGCTCAACGGTCTTAGAACCAAGCGACCTGCAGAAATGGCTACCCCTGATGTGCACCTTACCGATAAGGAAGTAACCATCCTGAGGTTGATGTGCGAAGAAAAGAGCACCAAGGAGATCGCGGATATTGTAGACCTGAGTCCCCGTACGGTAGAGGCCATCCGCGACAAGCTGAAGACCAAGACCGGCGTGAAATCGATGGCAGGGCTTGTGATGTATGCTGTTAAAGCGGGTATCGTAGAACAGGCGTGATCAAACAAGAATTTATCAGAGATCTTATCAAATGATAAGATCTTTTGCATTTCCACCCATTACAAGAAAGAGCGGTGGTGAAACTCACGACTGCCTCAAGCTAGTTGGTTCAATTGCTTTGAAGGTATCGTTTATTCGTGTAGCCGGCGATTGCAGCGAGCGGATGGCGGCGATGCTTAGCAGAGTGCTTTTGCAGGTGTCATTACACAGTTGTGCCTTTATTTATTGCTTGCCTGATTTCTATTGCCATACACGGGGAAGAATCTTTCACAGCGCAAAGAAGAAATCTATTTGATTGCGTTTGCCGCAATAGTTGTTTTGATCGTAGCAGTTGAAAGGTTAAGCAATTACGGTTCTGCATCAGCGCTCTTCGCATTCCGGTTTTCCGAACAAACGTCCCTGCTGCTAACTTTGCCTCATGTCTCTTTTATGTTTGAATGGCAAATTCATGCCGGCGGATCAGCCGCTGTTCACATCTTCCAACCGGAGCTTTAAATGGGGCGACGGCATATTTGAAACCGTCCGCGTTTCGGACAGCCATATCTTACTCCAATCCTTTCATTTTGACCGGCTCTTTCAAAGCCTGCAAATCTTAGGCATGAAGAATACCCTTTCGATGGAACCACAAACGCTTGCTCAAAATATACTTGCGCTGTGCAAAGAGAACGCCTGTAGTGCAGCGGCGCGGGTGAGGCTTACCGTTTGGCGCAATGAAAACAATGATGCGGATCATCTCATAGAGGCCTGGCCGCTTGCTACGGCCATCGGCCAGTGGAATAATAAAGGATTGTCTATTGGCATTTACCCTTTTGCCAGGAAAAGCCAGGATGCTTTTGCCAACCTCAAGACAGCAAATTATTTGCCCTATGTGCTTGCTGACCTTTACGCCGCCGGGGAAGGTCTTGATGAAGCCATTGTTTTGAATGGACAAAACAAGATCGCCGACGCTTCAAAGGCCAACATATTTTTGATCCGG
>DATMHB010000267.1:0-2098 GCA_035555175.1 Flavisolibacter sp.
GAAAAAAAGGCGGCCAGGCCCGCGGCAAACAACCCTCCCGTATTGAGGGACCTTCACTGTAACCAGCAAGAATCTTTCCGAAAGCCAGGCCCTGCCTGGCTTTTGTATTTAGCGCGCTTACCAGATGGGCAAGTCCTGCATTAAATGAAGATGCTTCTCGTCAGGTGGATCCCAAAGGCATTATCGGCTAAACTGGAATGGTTTTTTATCCGGTTGTTGTATGAAGCTCGCATCAATATTAAAGATGGAACTCCGGTCGAGTAACCTGGTACATTCAGCGCTGGTAAGCATTTGCGGTACAGCTGAGGAGATGTTCGTACATGTGCAACTCATCAATTCATTTTGGAAAAAACTGTTCGGCATTGAACACATCCGGTTTTATTCCAGACACGGTGAGTTGATCATTGAAGAAGTAAAGCATCCTTTGGTTCACCAGATCGTGAAAACAGTTTATGCGCTCGTTTGCACCGAAATTAAGAGCCCCCAACAAGGTGCCGGGGGCTTAAGGGCCATTTAATTTTCGGTTTGTTCGGGTGGTTTTTCTCCTGCTGCTTTTTCGCGCTCAATGCCATCGTGCAAAAAGCTCTCTGAAAGCTGTTCAGTTGAATTTGCCGTACGGAAAAGCTCTCTCATTTCCTGATTTTTTTCATTTAATTGTTCCTCTCCTTTTTTCATATTTTCTCGTTTTATTTTTTGAAACAGATTCGATACCAATTTAACCGCGCCGCAAAACAAAACTTATTCACATGACCTTACGAAAAGGAGCTATGGTATAGACTGGTACTCACGGTGGCGCCTAGTGGATTTTTATACTGCCGCATTGAACAATTTTGCGTACCTTCAGGTAAAGCACCAGACCGGCATTTGACTGTACATTCCATCCCCGTATGCTCTACCAACGCTGCTTTACTGAACCTTGTAACGAAGTACTAACGATCTTAAACAGCCATCCCGATGGCAACAACAAAATTTATGAAGTCAATAGAAAAATCACAAAGGGACGAACTCGAAAGAATGAAGAAACAGCTGTCGGTTCTTGGTAGCAGGGAAGGCAATTTCATAAACGTTGAGATTCTTTTTTATGAAGCCATCACACTTGCACGCACACTGAATGACGACGATCAGGAGAACAAACTCCTGGCCGCGCTCAAACAAATCCAGGCTACAGAATACCGTTCTGCAAAAGAACTCTACCCGAGAAGCACAATGAAGGAAAAGGCCATCCGGAAATTTATGTCCCGCTTCAAGAATGCTTTAGCCGACACCATTAATTTTTCGAAAATGAAGAATAAACTGCAGGCACATTGATCGTGCGTCCCTTATTGTGGAAACTGTTGAATAATGTTGTGGTCTGAAAATCGTCCGGCGAAAGAGCACCATTGTAAAAGCAAATGCGATGCGCGGCACTGCTACAAATTAACTAAAGCTTTCTTTTTCAGAAAGCTTTAGTATTATTCAACCATTAATGCTTCCTACCTGCATCAAAGTGAATCCTTTGCTGATCCGGAAGTTCCGTTTTTCCGGCCGGTAGCGTGCCCCGTTCCTTGTGAGCCCCGCGTGGAGGTATCCGTGCCCAACCTGTTTGATCCATTGGTACCGTTGTTCAAACCGGTGTCGCTCCCGTTACCCGTGCCGGTTGCATTGCTACCGCCATTGTTCAGGTTATTCATGCTGTCGGAAACGGCACCGTTAGTGCCGCTTGAATTAAGGTTCGAGCTGTCGGTTGACGAACTAGAATTACTGCTGTTGTTGCAACTTACGTATGCCAGAATTGAGAGCGCAATGGCTGCGATGAACAATACTCTTCTCATGGTCGTTGATTTTATGTTGAATGTTTAAAATAGTGAAAGAACAAAACTGCGGCCAGTGCCTGTAGCGCTGATAAGATCATAATGGAGATGACCAAACGGATAAAGTTCTCCTCAATAAGGTTGCAAAGAAAATTGAAGATCCGGGAACGGGTTTATTCACACACGGCCTTTGAACGAAAGTAAATTTTTGCCGCGCTGGCTTGTGAACGAAATTGATAAAGCAGGAGACATTAGCGGGCCGTGCTAAAATAAAGGCGGCCCTCAGCATAGGAGTTAACCGGCCCAAG
>DATMHB010000268.1:0-8423 GCA_035555175.1 Flavisolibacter sp.
TCGCGCTCGAAACCGACATGGGCACCTGGCAGGAGGATTTTTCCAGGTACGATCTGCAGGGTCCGGGAACCTATGGTTATTTCAACAGGTGGCGCAACGGCGTTGGTTCACCTTCCGATTATCTGAATATTAGCACGCTTCAGTTTCCTTCGTACGAAAAGATGATCGAGCTGGCTTTATATAACAGTCCTTCCATGATCAATAATTTCCTTTACCGCAGCAATTCTGATCAGGGAAGCGATTTTGAAGAAGACACTTATCTCGACATGCACATTTACCAGGCGGGAAAGAAATGGGGTAAAAGAGTTTGCGGGGTCGAGGATTTTGACCGGAGCATGGCCCTGATGAAAGAAGCCTATGTGGATGCAGCTAAAGAAAAAGAAAAAAAGCAGAGGACCTTTGATTATGATGATGAGTTTTCCTATGGCAAGCTGGAAGACGCTTACCGTACGGGCAACCTCGACCTGCTCGATACGATCAATAAAGTGAACAGCACGTCATCGGCCTTCGATGAAAAATTCCTTTATGTGCGCAATGAAATCCAGGCGCGTTCGATGGATTCGATCATGAAAGCAAACAATGCGCTGTTTGCGGGCGTGGGTGCAGCACACCTTCCCGGGCAAAGGGGCGTCATTGAGCTTCTTCGTAAAAAAGGATACCGGCTGCGGCCTATTCGCATGTCGGAGCGTGATAGCCGTGAGAAAGATGAAGTGGAAAAAATAAGGGTGCCCGTTCAATTCAGCAGGCAGGTTTCAAGCGATGGCTTCTTTAGCGTTAGCATGCCGGGCAAACTGTATGATTTTAATAGCATAGAAGGGATGGCCGGCCAGCAGCAGTTCGCAGACATGAGTAACGGAAGCTATTATATGGTGACGCGGATCAATACCAATTCAATGATCTGGGGCCATAATGAAACGGTTGTGTTAAGGAAGATCGATAGCGTGATCTATGAAAATATTCCGGGAAAGATCCTTTCAAAAACAGCGATCACAAAAAATGGCTACAAAGGGTTCGAGGTGATGAACCGTACGCGCCGCGGCGATTTCCAGCGTTATAATATTTTCGTGACGCCTTTCGAGATCCTCTTATTCAAAATGAGTGGCAATGGCGAATACGTTAAGGAAGGGAAGGAAGCAGATCAGTTCTTCAACAGTATTCAGCTAAAGGAATACAAGACTGACTGGAAGAAATGGAGTCCTTCATGGGGTGGGTTCGAGGTGGAATTGCCGCACGAGCCCGTGGTAGCGAATCAGGGTAACTGGCAATTCATAGCGATCGATAAAAGCACGGAGACGGCCTTTGAGGTGATCAGAACTGATATTCATAATTATGATTTCGTTGAAGAAGATTCTTTCGATCTCGATCTGATGGAAGAAAGTTTTAGTGCCTCCGAGTTTATTGAACGCCAGATAAGCCGCAAGAGAATGATGCAGGGCGCCTACCCTGCGCTTGACACAAAATATAAAAACAAGGATGGTTCGGTTGCCGATGTGCGTTTCCTGATCCAGGGAACCCACTATTATACACTCGTCGCCCACGGCCGTTCCGAAAATCCAAAGATGACGGCCTTCCTGAATTCATTTACGATCCGGCCAGTTGTGTATGGACCACTCAAAATGGAAACCGACACATTACTTTATTTTACGGTAAAGACACCCGTGCCATTGGAAAAAGCAAAAAAGATCTCTCTTGTTCCGGAGAATGTGTCGAGGTTGGGCGACACCGATGAAGAGGCGCTTGTCGAAAGAGGAACCTTCAGGGACAGGACCATTAGCTTTGACTCCACAGGTGAGAAAATTTATGTTTCGTTCAATAAGCTGTCCCGTTATTACTACAATGATGGTTCGCAGGTGCGCCGCGATGACAGCACGCATTTTAAAACGGATAAGCTGGACTGGACCTATCGTAAAAGAAAAAATTACGCGCTGCCCGACAGTACAAAAATTTTCGAATATGTGATCGGCGATCCGCGGAGCAGCCGTTATGTTCAGGGTAAATTGTTTTCAAGGGATGGCGTGAGTTTCCGTTTGGAGACGGAAGGCGATACTGCTTCCCAGCAAAGTGCCTTCGTTAAAGAATTCTTCTCTTCTTTTGCGCCGGCTGATACAGTTATCGGTATTCATCCAAAGGAAAGGAAAACGGGAATATTCTTTTCCGATTTTTTCAGCAGCGACAGTATGCTGCATAAAAAAGCAGTCCATAACGTAAACATCGTTGATTTCGATTCTGCTGATCTGCCGTTGCTCAAAAAGGCCATCGGCGCCCTGAACTGGAAGGAAAAGAAATACATGGATGTGAAGAAGGATTTTGTATGGCAGCTCGCATCGGTTCCAACCAGGGCCTCGGCAGATTATCTGAAGGAAATATATTTTGCAGCGGCGGACACGGTAGATCTGCAATACATGGCCCTCAAGGCCCTGCTTAAACAAAAGACAAGTTATGCATATGGTATGTTCAGGGATATCATGGTAACGGATCCTCCTGTCCTTGATCTTTCGTCAAATGCGAATGTAGCCCGTGCCGGTTTCCATAGCCGAATGTTCAATAGCGATTTCGACGATGATGGGCAAAGCGGCAGGAGCGGCTATTTCTTCGATGACCTTAGTGATTCCGCTTTATTGACGGCAGCCATCTTCAAAGATCTATTGCCATTGATCAAAATCCACGATTATGAGCAGCCGATGATGGAGCTCATGGGTAACCTTATCGATAGCAACTTGATCCATGCGAAGGACTATGAAAGTTACCTTCCGAAATTTTTGATCGAGGCAAAGCAGCAATTGAAAAAGCAGGTGATCAGCGAGAAGAATAAGTCGATTGAAAAAGCACAGGAAGATGAATCATCGAGGAATATATACCGTACGGTTGAAGACGAGGACAATGGCAATGCCACGCTGAACCTTTATGCAACTTTATTGCTTCCTTTTTGGGACAGTAATCCTGCAGTAGAACCACTCGTGCGCCAGTTACTCGCCAGCAATGACAAGCGGCTAAAATTCAATACGACCGTGTTGTTATTGACGAAGGGCAAGGCGATTCCCGATACGATGTTGAATTATTTCGCGGCGATGGACGATTACCGTTATGAACTTTACTCGACGTTGCTGGCCAAGAATATCTTGAGCCGTTTTCCTGCTGCCTACAGCAGCCAGGAGGCGCTCGCCAGGAGCAAGCTGCTGGCGCTGTCGAGTTACGACAAGCCCGATTCTGTTTCCTACCTTGATAAGTTGCCATTAAAAATAAAAGGTCAAAACGGGTTTGTATACTTTTTCAGGTACAAACAAAAAAAGCAGGACAACTACTGGAAGATCGCTAGTGTGGGCCTCCTGCCGGAGAATGGGAAGCAATTGGAATTTACGGCTGCACAGGTCGATCCGGAAGACGCCGGTTTTGATTTTACGGCATTAAGTTCGACAAAGCTTTCTCATGACGAACCAGTAAAGGAGCAATTGAAAAAGGCCCTGAAAAAGCTGGTGTATTCAAAAAGGAATAGCGCTGCTGAATTCTATGCCGACGAGGACAGGGCGAACATGAATTTATTAAAGGGAATGAATTTTAGGGATTGAGCGGTTTCGCGCAGAGCCGCCAGGGCGGCGAAGGCGCGATAGTCGAAAGGCAACAGAACTTGCTCGCGGCGGTTTTACTAAACTCCAAGCGGAAAAAATCAGGCGATCACAAACCCTGATGCTGCGAAACTGCGTGAGGGGAATGGAAAGGCGGGGAGGCGCGGCTGGGGGACTTGCAGCCGATGGGGCGAAGTCCGGATTATGATTCTTTCAATAGGCAAATTTTTCATTGCATTCTTGTTTTTCGTCCCGGAAGGGTGGGGGAGCCGCCGCGAACTCCATTTTGGGGGGCGCCCCCCGATAAAAAATTACATCCATTGTTCCAATCAGCAAGGGGAATTTTCCCCTTTCAAAAGGTATTTTACTTTTTGAAAATTCATTCCGGTATTCACCACAGAGATCCATCTAAACACATACTCAGCAGACCCGAAAGCATCTCTTCCGCGTAGCGCATGCCTCCGTTGCGCAACCTAGCGATCACCATACCCTCATTACGTTTACATGTAACCGTTAAAAAGAAGTTGGCTATCGCCTACAAGCCCGGGATCGCCTGAATAAGTTTCTTCGTATACTCCGATTTAGGATGGAGATACACCTCTTCTGCAGGCCCGCTTTCTTCGATCCTTCCACGATTCATGACCAGGATACGATCGCACATGTATCTTACTACTGAAAGATCGTGCGAAATGAACAGCATGGTCAGGCCAAGAGAATTTTTTAATTCGTTCAGCAGATTCAATACCTGCGCCTGCACACTCACGTCGAGCGCAGATACGGATTCGTCGCAAACAAGAAAGCCGGGATTCAATGCAAGTGCGCGCGCAATGACAATGCGCTGCCGCTGCCCGCCAGAAAATTCATGCGGATACCGCTCCATCATGGAAGGAGGAAGGTCTACCCGTTCGAGCAACGCTGCAACTTTCCGCCTGCGTTCTTTTTCATTGAGGCCGAGCCCTGCTACCTTCATAGGTTCTGCAATAGCCGAACCGATCGTCAACCTGGGATTTAATGACGAGTACGGATCCTGAAATACCAACTGGATATTCTTTCGAAGGCCGCGCGCCTGCTCTTTTGAGAGTTTGGTCATGTCCTTGCCGCCATAAATAATGCTACCGCCTGTAGGCTCGATCAAATGCAGCAGTGTTCTTCCCAATGTAGTTTTGCCGCAACCCGATTCCCCTACAAGTCCGAGCGTTTCACCTTCCATTATCCGGAAGCTTACTTTGTCAACCGCCGTGACATAAGAAACCGGTTTCCCAAACAAACCCGCCTTAGAGGGAAATTGAACAGAAAGGTTCTGGGCTTCCAATAAAATTTTTCCTGTGGGTATCTTCTTCGTGATCATCCTGGAGGGTTGCACATGCTGATCTTTCAGGGCCAGGAAGTCACTGACGGTCGGGAGCTTTTCTTCTTTGGGACGAAGTGCGGGCCGGCAGGCGATGAGGGCCTTCGTGTACGGATGCTGCGGATTCGTAAAAATGGAATGCGTACTGTTTTGCTCTACGATCTCCCCTTTGTACATGATCGCGACGCGATCTGCGATTTCAGACACCACGCCGAGGTCGTGCGTAATGAAGACCACCCCCATGTGCTCCTCCTTCTGAAGATCGCGGATCAGCTCCAGGATCGTCTTTTGTACGGTTACATCTAGGGCCGTTGTGGGTTCATCGCAGATCAACAATGAAGGCGCACAGCTCATGGCCATGGCGATCATAACGCGTTGTTTCTGTCCGCCGCTCAACTGGTGCGGATAGCGATGGAATATTTTGGAAGGCTCTGGCAGCCTTACTTTCTCAAACCATTCAATGGTTTGTTGTTTTGCCTGTTGTCTGGAAATTTTTTTATGGACAAGGAGGGCTTCCATTACCTGGGTTCCACAATTCATCACGGGGTTGAGGGATGTCATCGGTTCCTGAAAGATCATGGCGATCTTATGCCCACGGATGCTGCGCACCAGTTTATCGTTCGCCTGTAAAAGATCTGACGCATGAATGCCATCTTCAGAAAACAGGATCTTTCCACTGGCAAATCTTGCAGGAGGCTGCGGAAGAAGCTTTAAGATCGAAAGCGATGTGACGGATTTTCCGGAACCGCTTTCGCCGACAAGGGCAAGGATCTCTCCTTTGTTCACTTCGAAGGAAATATTTTTTACCGCGTTATTTACCCGGCCACCGGTGCTGAAATCGACCGACAAGTTCTGTATGCGCAATAGGGGCTGCATGGATGGAAATTTGACTATTGGCTGCAAGGCCGGTCAAGGATTTTTATGGAAAGATGCCGTGGCGGCGTGGGGTAGTACATCATGCATACCGCGCAATTTTGCGCCGTAGTGCTGTCGATGGTAAAATAAAATTCGTCTCCTTCACGAATGGTATTCGGAAAAGTGCAGCGGCTGCCCAATGCAAATACGTCGCGGTACGCTTTACCCGTATTTTCATCCGTCCATGATGAGGAAATTCTGGTAGTATCCATGTCGCCCGCGATCACTCCAATTGTATAGTTCATGCATCCGCCTTTCACGAGTAGCTTTCCTTTGAAGCAGCCTGGTGCAGGCGTCTCCCGTTTGCTCTTGCAGGTTTTAGAATTTGCCAGCAGGATCAGTGCCGCCAGGAAGAAGATGATTTTCATGTTGAGATTTTGTTGGTTAAGCAAATTCCGTACAACACTAAAAGCGGAGGTGTCGCACCGTTAGCCCGCCATTGATCAATTGCTTTAGAGAATCAATGCCGATCTTCAGATGGCGTTCTACATATTGTTCGGTCACCTTGCGATCGCTTTCCTCGGTCTTTACACCTTCAGGGATCATTGGCTGATCACTCACCAGCAGTAGTGCGCCGGTTGGAATTTTATTATAGAATCCCACAACAAAAATGGTGGCCGTTTCCATATCGATGGCATATGCCCTGATCTGCTGAAGATATTCTTTGAATTCTTCGTCGTGTTCCCAAACCCTGCGGTTAGTGGTATACACCGTACCCGTCCAGTAATCGACGCCATAATCGCGGATGGTGGTAGAGATGGCCTTTTGCAGCGCAAATGCCGGCATGGCCGGCACTTCGGCGGGGAAATAATCGTTCGACGTACCCTCGCCCCTGATGGCTGCAATGGGAAGAATGAGGTCGCCCAGCTTATTGCGCTTTTTAAGTCCGCCGCATTTGCCCAGAAAAAGTGCAGCCTCTGGTTCGATGGCGGTTAGAAGATCCATTACTGTGGCAGCGGTCGGACTTCCCATTCCAAAATTGATGATGGAGATGCCTTCGGCGGTGGCGCATTGCATTGGTTTGTCCGATCCAACGATGGGCACGTTATTCCATTCGGCAAAAAGCCTTACATAATTGCTGAAGTTGGTAAGGAGAATATATTTTCCAAAATTTTCGAGCGATTGACCTGTGTACCTGGGGAGCCAGTTCCTGACAATGTCTTCTTTTGTCTTCATGTGTAAAATTGAATAATTTTTTTTAAAGCCTGTCTGCTGTCTTCACATGGTCAAGGATTACACAGGTATGCTTTGTCCGGAAACGAATTTAATCATTAGGTTTGAAGCATGATAGCGGTGCAGTATCCAAAAGCCGATTTCAGGGTAAAAAATGAAGCGGGCAGGCGATTCATTTTCGACAAGATCCGCAAGACCTGGCTATTGCTGACCGAAGAGGAATGGGTGAGACAGAATTTCGTCAACTATCTGCAATCTGTTTTGAACTATCCGGCAGCGTTCATTGCGCTCGAGAAAGAGATCCGGCTGAATGAGCTTAAAAAACGGTTTGATATCCTGGTTTATGATAAAGCACATCACCCGTGGATGCTGGTTGAATGCAAGGAACCAAAAGTACAATTGCAGGAAGAAGTATTGCACCAGGTGTTACGCTACAATATCAGTGTGCCCGTTCAATACATTGTAATCACGAACGGGGAACACACGATAGCCTGGCAAAAGGAAGGCGGCGCGCTCATGATCCTCGATGTTCTGCCGGTATGGTGATCATTCCTTGCCCCAGGAAGGATACCGTCCATTCCTCACCAGCAGTCTTGCATTTTTTCCGTCAAGAGTTTGTATCCAAAGATCCGCCGGTTTATCGTCATCGAACTCTTTCGCTCTTTCATATACGATCCATGCGCCATCCGGTGAAATGCTGAACGCCCTTGCGAATTCATTTTCAAAATTTGTTACCTGCGTGGTTTTCTTTGAACGTATGTCGTAGCGGAAGATATTCGATTTCTGCCTGAAGAGATCGACCGTCGCATATAATAATCCCGAGCCGTCGGGCAGCCAGTGCAGATCGGTAAGGATCTGGTACTGGATATCCGCATAATCCGTGAGCCAGGTGCCCGGATGTGTACCGCCTTCTTTCAGTTGGTAGATCGAAGAATGATCGCCGGAACTTTCAGTATAGATCACCTGGTTCGCCATTGAAGGCGTTGGACCCCAATCCCATGAGCATGATCCAAAAGGTGCTTTGCCTCCAAACATCGGCTGGTAATAATATTCACCAACCGGGGCATTGTACGGAATAATATTGAGTGTGCACACACCCGTGCGGTAACTCAAGGCGGATCGATCATTTTTCCAGACGGGATGCTAGGCACCGAAATATTCTATGCCATCGCCACTGATCATCAGGTCGGGCGCTTTGATCATTTTTCCCGCCTGTACATCGGTGCCGGGCATGAACCAGCGATACTTGCCCCACGTTGCAACAATGGCCTGTGCTTTTTTTCCATAATCAGCCACTTTCTTAAACACAACCGTTCTTGATTGTCCCGGTGCGCAGCTGATCTGCTCCGGATGTTCTGCGCCCGCGATATATATGAAGAAGACACCGGCGCTGGACTGTGCCTGCTGAAACGTATATTGATTAT
>DATMHB010000269.1:0-4068 GCA_035555175.1 Flavisolibacter sp.
ACATCTGGACTTACTGATGATTGTTTGAAATACGTGACGAACTGAACAAAATTGGAGAGGAAATAAGTGAGCAAGGCACCGCCTAAATAAAAGGCCCGCCCTGAAAAGGGCCGGCCGTTGCTAACCTATGAAAAACACCAGATTCAAATATAGTAGAAAAACAAATTTATTGCAACTACGATCTGAATCTTTTGTCAGCTACGGCCTTCCTGACGGTTTTGCAGACGCAGGTCTCTTTCTTCCTTGGCTTTCTGGATGAACTCGCGCTCGTGTGTGAATACGTCATTACTGCGCTTTTCTCCGATGATGGGCTTGAACTGTTCGCGATAGCGTAAGCGGAGTTCAGCTATTTTTTGTTGAAGTACAAGACGGTCGGACTTGTAATCATGATTGGTCTTTCTTAGCTCGCGGAAGTAATCAATGAACACGGGGCCAAAGCGTTCTGCCTCTGATTTCGAAAGGTTCAGTTTCTGCTGGATGTATTCAATCATCCGCTCGCGAACGGTTCCCACATCGCCTCCCTTATCATCCTGGGCAAATGAGCCGCCATTGAGGGTTAACAGAAATATCAGTAGGTAGAAAATCTTTTTCATAGTTTTTAATTGATCGCAATTTCTTCTTCATCAAAAGGTACCTGCTCCAGGAAAGCGTCAAGATCTTTGTCTGAAACATCCTGCAGCAGCCGCTTATTCTGGGCGCTCTTTGCACCCGTCTTATTAGCTGTTACAGAGTGCGTTGGGTCAATATCGGTGGTCTTAACAAATTCCTCCAGCTCCTTATCGCTTACGGTCTTCAGCTTACTCGCCACCCATTTCGGATTATCAACCGGAATATCTTTACCTCTGTTGAAATAAAAAATCCCGGAAACCGTAATAATACCGGCGATCATCGCAGCCGCTGCAACCCGCATCCATCCACGGCGGGCCATCGAAACCAGTTTTGCCTTGGGGGGCGCAACCCGCTTCACAATATTTGAAGGTAATTCCTCAAAATATCCCTGCGGCACTGAATAAAGCATTTCCTTGCTGATAAAGGAAAGTACGACGGAATCTTCATCGGAGGGGGCAATGCCGGCGAGGTCATCCATATTTGCCTGGAAATAATCCAAAGGCACGTCAAATGGCATCTTCCTGGATAGTCCGGATAATAAAGGCGACAGCTCAGCGATCTCATCTGCAGCTGCCATATCCTCGGTTTTAATTCTCGCTAAGATCCTTTCCGCCAATGTGTTGAAATACCCTTCGGGAACTGAATATGGCATCTGGAGCGGAAGGTTTCCCAGGCCGCTGTCCAGTGTTTTCAATTCCTCCAGTATGGTATTCCTGCTATTCATTTTCAGGGTTTAAGACTCAATGAGGGTATTAAAGTTTAATGATTTTTGATGTAGTCTTCTATTTTTTTTACCGCATGATGATAGCTTGCCTTGAGGGCTCCTTCGCTCGTTTCAAGCACGCGGCTCATCTCTTCATAGGGCATTTCATCATAATACCGGAGGCTGAAGACGATGCGCTGTTTTTCCGGCAGCTGCTGAATTGCCAGCTGCAATTTCCACTCCAGCTTGTTCGGATCGAAATGCCGGTCTGCCTTGATCTTATTGCTTAGTCCGCTTTCAACATCGCTGAGGCTTACAGATGACCTCTTCTTTTGCTGCTCGAGGAACGTCAGGCTTTCATTCGTGGCGATCCGGTAGAGCCAGGTATATAATTGGGCATCCTCTCTGAAATTCTCCAGCCCGTTCCAAACCCTGATAAATACATTCTGTAAAACATCGTTGGCATCATCATGGTCTACCACCATGCGTCGTATATGCCAGTATAATTTTTCCTGGTATTTTTTAATGATGGAGGTAAAGGCCTGTTCTTTTGTTGCCGGTTGCCTGAACTGGATCAATAGTTCTGCATCTGATCTGTCGGTTAATGCCATTGGAAGAGTTGATGGTGGATAGTTGATGGCTGATGCTTCATAGCAGGTTCAGCAGTTTCATAAGGCCACACCAGCGATATCATTGATCGACCTGATTCAAACATTTTTTCTTTTCTTTTTGGTCTTTACTTTTTCGTAAAGGCCAGGGTTGAACATTGTTGAAAAGCTTATATCCCGGTATGTCACTGGTCCTGTGTGATAAGTGCGGGGAACGGTTGCGTGTACATTTCCCGCGACCTTCCATTGCGCGCCGATCTTTTCACCGCTGATAGTGCCTTTCGCCGAGATCGGTTGAAAGCTGCGGCCCGCATAAGCGAACGAATAATCGACATTAGAAGGTTTGCCAGACAAAATTATTTCAAATCGGGTAGCCGTATCTGCAATATACCAGGTCAAAATATCCCAATGCTCTTCGTCAAATATGTCAGGGCAGTCGAACATGCGAGCGAATTTGAAGGTGATACCGTTTCCTTGTTGCCGGACCTTGAATTGATTTGTGTCTTTCCCGATGACGATCACGGTATCATTCAGGATCCAGCCGGTATCAAACTTTGCCGATTCTTCTGTTGCCGGACATTTGTCTTCTGCGGAATTCTGGGCCAAGCAATCGAAATTAGAAGCGAGAATGATGATGCACAAAAAAAAGCTTCTTCTCATAGCACGCAATATAACTTTCAATATAAGCTTTTCCGCTAGTTCTTTTTCCGCTTCAACACCCGCTCTGCTGCACTAATGATATCGGGGATGTCAAGACCATATTTTTTGAGCAGTTCGGCAGGCGTTCCGCTTTCTCCGAAAGTATCCCTGGTGCCTATGTATTCGATTGGGATGGGAAAATGTTTCGCTGCCACCTGCGCTACTGCATCGCCCATGCCACCATAAATATTATGTTCTTCGGCTGTAACTGCGCATTTCGTTTTTTTGATGGAATTCAGGATTGCTTCTTCATCGATCGGTTTTACCGTGTGCAGGTTGATCACTTCAACGCTCAGGCCTTTTGCTTCAAGGGCTGCCCCCGCCTGTATGGCATTCCATACAAGGTGTCCGCATGCAAAGATGCTTACATCGGTTCCCTCAGAAAACTTCTGCGCCTTGCCGATCACAAATGGTTCGTCCGGGTTGGTAAATATGGGCCAGCTGGGCCTTCCGAACCGGAGGTATACGGGGCCTTTGTAATCCGCAACCGCTATCGTCGCCAATTTAGTTTGATTATAATCGCACGGAACGATCACCGTCATTCCGGGCAGCATCTTCATCAAGCCAATGTCTTCAAGGATCTGGTGGGTAGCGCCATCTTCACCGAGCGTAACACCGGCGTGGGATGCACAGATCTTTACATTCTTTCCACTATAGGCAATGCTCTGACGGATCTGGTCATAAACGCGCCCCGTAGAAAAATTGGCAAAGGTGGTTGTATAAGGAATTTTTCCGCCGATGGTCATACCGGCTGCGATACCCATCATATTGGCTTCGGCTATGCCTACCTGTATGAAACGCTCGGGGAATTCTTTAATGAACTGTTGAAGCTTCAGCGATCCTGCAAGGTCCGCGGTAAGGGCTACTACATTCTTGTTTTTCCTGGCAACCTCTACGATGCCATCACCAAAGCCGCTTCTTGTATCTTTCTTTCCCGTTGACTGGATGTCCTTGAGCATGTTTTTCTATTGTGGGGCAAATGTAAGAGATAGGGTTCAATTCAGTTCGGACTGGAAGGAAGAAAACAGCTGCTCGTCCTCTTTCAGGCGAAGCTCCCATTTCCATGCAGTGCCCATCATTTCATCGAGCGAATATTTCGGGTCCCACCCCAGCACTTTTTTTGCCTTGTCATTATTGGCATAGATCGCAATGATATCGCCGGGTCTGCGCGGTCCGATCTCATAATTCAGTTTCACCCCACTTACTTTTTCAAATGAATGAATGGCTTCCAGCACGGTTACCCCGTTGCCGGTTCCCAGATTAAAGATTTCGCAACCGCTGGGGTTGGCGCCTTTCTCGAGATATTGAATAGCGAGGGTATGCGCATGCGAAATGTCACTGACATGAATAAAATCGCGAACACAGCTGCCATCCCGTGTAGGATAATCATCACCAAAGACCGTCATTTTCGGAAGCTTGCCAATTGCGGTTTGCGTGATCGCAGGTACC
>DATMHB010000270.1:0-5708 GCA_035555175.1 Flavisolibacter sp.
ACGGAGATGCCCCTCTGGCGCTCGATCTCCATGAAATCGGAAGTCGCGGCCTTTTTGATCTTATTGCTTTTCACCGCGCCGGCCACCTGAATAGCGCCTCCGAAAAGGAGGAATTTTTCGGTGAGTGTGGTCTTTCCGGCATCGGGGTGGGAAATGATGGCGAAGGTGCGGCGCTTTTTAATTTCGTTCTGGTACTTCATGAAGCTCTCTGATGGTTGTTCTTTGGGGCTGCAAAAATAGCCGATCATTAGTTAAGGAAAGATAGAAATTAAGGCGGCCATAGGGTGAACCGTAAAGGACCTGAGCACGCAGCCTTTTTGCAAATGGTTCGTTGCGTCTTCTTTGCTCGTTGCGCCAGCCGCGCTTCAATTGTTTAATATTATGTGCACGTACCGGTCATCATTGTGGAACAAACGCCTCTATTGTTGGGTTTTAAAAACGGACTCATCGAGGCTTTGTGCCGCGAACTGCGGAGAATCGAAAGTTGGTATCATTTTTACAATGCATATGTAATAAATAGTGCGTCATGTCAGAGGATACGGGCGGAAAGCCATTGGATGGTCAGGGAGGCGGAGGCCGGACAAATGAGCCCTCAAGGAGAAGGCAATATGAAGGATTTGAGGGAATGAATTATGAGCAGATCAGAAAGCCTTACCGGGGCAGGTCGGGTCCCAATTCAGACCGTGAGGAACCGGGTAGAGAGGGATATGGTGATGGTGAGCAGGAAATGAACGCCTGATTGATAAAAAAATCCCCCCGCTGGTAGCGGGGGGATTTTTTTATTCCGGCTGGCTGATAAACCTGTTCAATTTTTCGAGCAGGGAATCCGAATTGATCGGTTTTGTAATAAAATCGTCTGCTCCGTAGCTGCTGATATTGTCCGCAGCACCCGGATGGGCAGAAAACATGATCACCTGAATATCTTTTGTTTTTGGATCCAACTTAATTTCACGGCATAGTTCGCGGCCATCGGCGCCCGATAAAAGAACGTCGAGGAGCACAACAGATGGTTTGAATTTTTGAAGCTTTGTCAATGCTTCGTCCCTTCTCGAAGCCGTCTCCACTTCAAAACCCTGTTTCTTCAATAAGATATTCATAACCGTTCTTACATCCGGATCATCATCAATGATTAAGATTTTTGTCATGCTAGGGTTTTCTGGTTTATAGAGTGCTGAATACTATAAGCAAATTTTATGCTTTAAACGGCTCAGGTGGAATGAGGGCCGCCGAAATTAACGAAAATTCCCAATCATACACCGCGTCGAACATAGAATCCAATCAGGAGCTATGGGGTTCAATGAACCTATTAAGGTCCGCGGATTGCAGGCGGCTTCGCGCAAAGGCGCCATAGAAGTCGTGCCCCCCGGCCGCACTATATTCAAAATTCAAATTCAAAATTCAAAAAGCTTAGAGTACTTAGCTTTCTACTGCGCCGCGCTCTCCGCCTTGTCCGCCGAAGCCTTGGCGCAGGCGAGCTCTGTTTCTTTGTCCCTATGACCATCGAAATACAGGGTCGTGCACTGCGCCGATTCATAGAGGCCGCCTTCGAATGATATGAATGGTGCCCTGCGCTCTCCGCCCTGTTTCTCGCTCTGATTATTTAGGCCTCCAAATTCTCTTACATTTGTTGATGCGCAGGGTTTTTGAAATCACCATCACCAGTTTCAAAATAGCCTTACAGGAGCTATTGAAAAATAAGCTGCGCACCTTCCTTTCCCTGTTTGGGGTGACCATTGGCATCTTCTGCATCATCGGCGTGCTGGCCACGGTCAACAGTCTCGAGCTGAATATTCAGTCCGAGATCAAGGCCCTTGGCACCAATACCATCTATATTGATAAATGGGATTATGGGGCCGGCGGCGGCCCTGATTATCCGTGGTGGAAATATGTAAAAAGGCCTTCGCCTAAATATGAGGAGCTCCAACAAATAAAAGAGCGCGCCAGCACAGCCTCACATGCTGCCTTCGTCATCAACACTTCATCCAATGTTGACGCCGGAGAAAACACTTTGAATAATGTACTCCTCTATGGTGTGAGCGAAGAATTTCCTGCGATCCAGCCTGTAGATGTACAGTATGGAAGATACATGACCGATGCGGAATTCGGTCTCGGTAGCAATTCATGCGTGATCGGCGTTGAGATCGCGGAGAAACTGTTCGGCACGGTGGAGCGGGCGCTGGGCAAGCAGGTAACGACGAAAGGAAAAAAGATCAATGTGGTAGGCATCATCAAAAAACAGGGAAGCACCCTGATCGGAGGATGGCAGTTCGACAAGAGCGTTGTAATGAGTTATCGTTTTGCCCGCACCATCATGGATGAAAAACGCGCCGATCCTTTGATCCTCGTAAAAGGAAAAGAGAATATGAGCAGCAAGGTGGTGAAAGACGAGCTCACTTCCGTAATGCGTTCGGTTCATAAATTATCACCGCGTGAAGAAGATGATTTTGCCCTGAATGATGTAAATGATTTCAGCGATGCCATGAGCCAGGCCTTCGTCAGCGTGAATATCGGCGGATGGGCCATCGGTGCACTTTCCTTCATTGTCGGCATATTTGGAGTGGCCAATATTATGTTCGTAACGGTGAAGGAACGGACAACGCAGATCGGATTGAAGAAGGCAATTGGAGCGAAGAACAGTGTCATCCTCACTGAGTTCCTTCTTGAATCAGCATTTCTTTGCATCATTGGTGGACTCATCGGGTTATTGCTGGTGTTTATCCTGACACAGATCGTAACCAGGGTCCTTCATTTTCCTATCTTCCTTTCCGCCAGCATTATTCTGATGGCTGTGCTCATCTGTGTCATTGCGGGGATAGTGGCGGGCATCATTCCTGCGTTCAAAGCGGCGAAGATGGACCCGGTGGAGGCGATCCGGTCGAGATAGATTGCGGCTCGCGGGGCTCGCCGGGGTTCACGCAAAGACGCCAAGACGCCAAGCACGCCATTATACGGAGCGACGGGTCTTATCGATTCGATCATTCACTAGTGTTCTATCATTCAATAAGGGAGATGAAGAGTCTTATCGATTCTATCATTCAGTAATTCTATCATTCACTAAGGGAGCGAAGAGTCTTATCGATTCTATCATTCACTAAGGCTGAGGGTTGATGTGAAGAGCCTTGCTGACTTCGAGCATTCACTAAGAGCGAAGATTTAAACGCCTACGACATAAAGTTTACTACTGTTTTGGCAGTGCAAGAATTAATGCAACGATCCGCACAAAAAAGAGTTGTATCAAGTGCGCGGTGCAGTTTTCTATAAGTTGTTAACGACGCGACGAATTCCTTGTTTCATAAACTCGGAATTGAAGTTGATTAGCAATCCTAACTTCAGTTGAGTAAGTCTCAGATAGGTTAAAACCTGTTTCTGGTGAACTGGTGCCAGGGCCTCAACCGATTTTAGCTCAATTAATAATTTATTTTCAACGATAAGATCGGCCCTGAAAGCCACTTCAACCCTCACCTGCCCATGGAGCAACGGAACTGGAACCTGACTTTGTACGCTAAGTCCCTTTTCTTGAAGTTCATAAAACAAGATTCTTTCATAAAGGCTCTCAAGTAACCCTGGCCCATATTGTTTATGTATATGAAAACACTCGTCAACAACAAGCCTCGCTGCCTCGTCCTCTGAAAGACCGATCATGAAAGAAATTTCGAAATAATAGTGAGTCTCGCCAAGTGATTTTCCCCGGCTGAGTGAAGGTATTTCAACAAAAAAACTCGTGCGCATTGGTCTTTGAGTAAAATTTCTCCCAACCGTTGAGCGCCGAAATAGAAAGCCCTGTAGAAGACTTGATACTCCAAGCTTTTAACCTTTGAGGATTTCCGAGTCCGCTTAAACTGCCCAGCCTAATGAAACCTGGCGAGCTTGGCGTCTTCGCGTCTTTGCGTGAACCGCCCGTCTGCCGCAGGCAGCGCCCAATTCGTTTTTATTTCTTTTTTTTGCACTCGATGCCACAGGAACCAATCATCATCTTCGGAATTGAATCGTCCTGCGATGAAACGTCCGCAGCGGTGTGCCGGGATGGGAAGATTTTTTCGAACTTTATCGCGAACCAGAAAGTGCACGAGAAATATGGCGGCGTGGTGCCCGAGCTCGCGAGCCGTGCGCACCTTCAGAACATTGTTCCGGTTGTGCACACAGCATTGAAAGAAGCGGGTGTGCAACTCGAAGAAATATCCGCCTTTGCCTTCACGAGCGCGCCGGGGCTTATCGGTTCGCTGCTTGTGGGAAGCCAGTTTGCGAAGTCATTAGCATTGGCGACGAATAAGCCGCTCATTGCGGTGCATCATATGCAGGCGCACGTACTCGCTAATTTGATCGGTGACAACAAGCCCTCATTTCCCTTTCTGTGCCTCACTGTGAGCGGCGGGCATACGCAAATTGTACTTGCGAAAAGCCCGATGGATATGGAAGTGATAGGTGAAAGTCTCGATGATGCAGCCGGGGAAGCATTTGATAAATCTGCAAAGCTATTGGGACTGCCCTACCCCGGCGGTCCTCTCATTGACCGTTATGCGAAGAACGGTGATCCGAAAAGATTTTCATTTGCAGAACCGCAGATACCGGGACTTGATTTCAGCTTTAGCGGATTAAAAACTTCCATTCTTTATTTCCTGCAAAAGCAAACAAAAGAGGATCCTGATTTTATAAAAAATAATCTCGAAGACCTTTGTGCTTCGATACAGGCGCGCATCGTTTCCATCCTGATAAAAAAATTCGGAATGGCGGCACAGCAAACGGGCATTAAAGACCTTTGCATTGCGGGCGGTGTATCAGCGAATAGTGGGCTGCGTGCTGCTTTCAATGAGCTCTGTGCAAAGCACCAATGGAGGGCTTTTATTCCTGCATTTGAGTATTGCACAGACAATGCGGCCATGATCGCCATTACAGGATATTACAAATACCTCGCAGAAGATTTTTCAGACCTTAGTGTAAGCGCCAGCGCGAGGGCCGCCTGGACCTGATATGGCCAACTCCTATTTTCAATTCAAGCAGTTCACCATTCATCATGACCGTTGCGCGATGAAGACCACGACCGATGCGTGTCTTTTTGGTGCATGGGCCGCTATAGAACTTCAAAAGAAAATTTTGGAAAATAAACAGGAAGCTGATCTCGCTCCCAAAGTGCTGGACATCGGATCGGGCAGCGGATTATTATCGCTGATGTTGTCGCAAAAAAATGCCGTTGCAATCGATGCGGTGGAAATTGAACCCGACGCAGCACAACAAGCCAGGGAAAATATACAAGCTTCCCAATGGCGTGACCGGATTGAAGTTTTCAATGAAGACATTGTCAGCTTCGAGGGCAGCGGCTACGACTACATCATTACCAATCCTCCCTTTTATGAAAATGAGCTCAGCTCATCGCGCCCGGAAAAGAACCTGGCCCATCACAGTGCTGCGCTTTCTTTGATGACACTCGTGAACACCATTAAAGAAAAATTGAAGTCCACCGGAACATTCTTCATACTGTTCCCATTTAAACGTGCGGAGGAGCTTGAAAAAACGCTTGGGCTTAACGGGCTATTCATTCAAAAAAGAATACAGGTCAGGCAATCGGTCAACCATGCTCCTTTTCGTGTAATGATCATGGGGTCCGCTGCTGCACCACCGCGCGTTGAACATGATCAAATAGACATTGCAGGAGCACGAACGGAATATACGCCGGCCTTTACTGACCTTTTGAAGGATTACTATCTGTATTT
>DATMHB010000271.1:0-4366 GCA_035555175.1 Flavisolibacter sp.
GTGGAGAATATTTTCACGGTGAAAGTTTTGGTTGCCGCATTCCATGAAAACTTCACATCGTGATAAACGCCATCTTCGATATTCGGTAAAGGATAAGGTGCCGACAGTGCAGAGGGCGCATTATGATAAGCATTTCCCATAGACATAAAACCAAGATGGTCTTCGGCAGGATCGCCCAGATCGAATCCAGGGCTTGCATTTTGCCAGGTGTCGAACTCCACGACAAAAGACGGCGTGATAGTATGGTAGCCGAGGCCCGCACCTACGTTACCCAACGCATTTAGTCCTACCGGCTGAAGAACAAAAGCCATTCCATCTGCACCAGCATCATCTGCACCGAAATACAGTTGACTGCAGATCTCGAAATTTTGTCTGAGGTCAATCAAAGTGTTGTTCCATACAGATCCACTGGAGTAATTAACGGGATTGGTTAGTTGAAATTCATTGGGACCCGGTGCAATGGCCGCCGCTACGCCATTAACTGTGAACTGGGCCATCAATGTGTTCGATGAAAGAAGCAAAAAGGTCAGGACAAGCGGATAGAGTTTTCGCATACGCAAAATTTTAAGGTGAAGACAATATTTTGTCTCTCACAGGAAAGGCTGTGTAAAAATTTCTCTAAGGATGAGGGGGAGGGTACCGATTGCTTGCCTCAATCAGAGTAAGCTTTCGCAACGCACCAAGGTGGCTGCGAACCTGCAATTTTCAGACCTCTGGTCTTTCGAAAAAATTTTGGAGGGAAAAGTTTTTGTCGAATTAAGAAAGGCAAAAGTTGTTGCCTTCATTCCGAATTATTAGCAAATGTATGCGCTTCACGTTATTCGCAAAAATTTCACAAAGAATATTTTTGTTGAAAATATTCTTGCAAATAAAAATCATTCTCAAATTATTTTCAATTTGAATATAGCGTGCTGGCTGATGAAAGATTACAATAAAATTGCAACCGTTAGCAACGGTGCCCGTCCGCATTTCCGTGTCGATTATGCCAAAAAACACAGCATCATTATGAAAAGAATTCCGAAGAGCATATCAAAAGTTCCGGAAACAACGTTATAACATATTTATAAGATGTATGAAGAGCCTTAATAAGTCGTTCACCTTTTCCGGCTTTCTGTTTGCTAATAGGTGCCTACATATGAGAAATGCTTTCATGATGATGCTTGCAGTATCCTTATTTTCTTCCTGCAGCTCATCGTTTACAAAAAACATTTTCAGTCACAAGACGCCGCATGAGGCTTATGCCGACCGTTTGGACGACAAAGGGCTGGACAAGACACCCCAGGGAAAGCAATGGATCGCTGCCTCGAGGGCTGCCCTTGAACATCCCGTTGAAGTGGAACTGCCAAACAAGGTGCAGGTTTATTACCGGTCTGAAAAGCCGGGAGCACTTGGCCTCGAATTCAGCGCGAGGCAGGGAGAAAAACTCAACTTTGTCATTAACAAAAGGTCTCCTTTCGTATTGTATGCGGATCTTTTCCGGCGCGGAACAAATGAGTATCCATTACTATCGGTAGATACCGCTAATTCAACTTTTTCATTCGACGTTGATGAAACAGCAGATTATGTTTTGCGATTGCAGCCTGAACTTTTCAAGGCCGCCGATTATACTCTTTCCATCGCTGTTGGGCCCTCGCTTGATTTCCCTGTATCCGGCGCCAGTGCAAAGCCCGGGAGTTATTGGGGCGACGACAGGGATGCAGGGAAGCGGCGACATGAGGGCGTAGATATTTTCGCACCCAGAAGAACGCCCGTTGTAGCTGCGGCAGACGGAACGATCACGGCCGTTCGTGAAGGCGGGCTAGGAGGAAAAACCGTTTGGCTGACCCCCGAGGGGAAACCATATTCATTGTATTACGCCCACCTCGATGAACAACTGGTGCATGAAGGCCAGTCCGTCAAAAAAGGTGCAGTGTTGGGTCTGGTAGGAAATACAGGCAACGCCAAGAATACCGCGTCCCATCTGCATTTTGGCGTGTATACTTTTCATGGAGCCGTTGATCCGCTACCCTTTATTGACCGCTCCGTGAAGAAGGCCCCTTCGCTTACAGAAAAAGATCTCAAAAGCAATCTTCGGTTGAAGAAATCACTAACAGGTGTGAACGGTCTGCTTGTGCCAACAAATACAATATTACAGCCGGTGGCGCTTACTTCGAAAGGATATATTGCCGAATTACCCGATGGTCAGCTAATCGAGGTTTCACCGAATGCAGTGGAACCGGTTGTTTCTAAAAGGCCCAAGGTGATTGCTGCCGAAGGTTCTAAGAGAACCTCCAGGCGATAACATTTTTGTACCGGTCATGAACTATCGACCTGACCTTCTATTCCAACACTGCTAATGATTCTGGCAGTTTGCGATCGCCTGGTGAGATAGCACAAACCTTTGCACATGCGTTGTATTCTTGCCCTTACTCATCATGCGGATCAGTTCGGGTGATAGTAATAAGGGTCTTTGTGATCTGGCATGTGCGTGATGGCTGCAAAGATGAATCTTGTCGAAATGTGCTTTATTCTTACAACCCATTTTGATGAGCATGTGTGCGGCGGAAGCGAATTCACATCAGCCAGCTAAGGTCACTGCCGGGCTGCAAAGATTTTTTTAGCACCATACCATCGGTCGATTGAAACAATACGCCGGCTGTTATACCAGCAAAGGACAATTGCGCTTTTTGCAGCAGCAAAGCAGTGCCCTCGGGCAATGCCACCACCGGTACGCCGGGGTTCATCAAAACATACTCTTCGAGGCGCTGGTCGCGCGTCTCGCCATGAAACCCTTCCTGCGCTTGATTAAGGTAATGGGGATTGATCTGAAACGGAAAAATGCCCAATGAAGAGAAACTTTGTGGCTGAATGATGGGCATGTCATTGGTTGTTCCTATGGTGCGCCCTGCAATATTGCTGCCGGCACTCCAGCCAACATAAGAACAACCTTCAGCAATTCGCTTTCGAATGATCGGAAGAAGATTTAGCTCACACAGATCATGCAATAGCTTGAATGTATTGCCGCCTCCGACCAGAATGCAGTCGGCCTCGTTTAAAATTTCGGGTGCATTTTTTTCTGTCACCAGCGTGATATCCATAACAAGAGACGAAAGCGCATCCTTTACTCTTCTTCCATAGTCGACGTAATCCCTGCTTACCGAAGCAAATGGAATGAAGGCCGCGGTCCTTGGGTCGTTGCCGAGAAATTTACTCATGAAGGGCAACGCATTCTCGAGATAATCGCCGTTGCCAACACGTGAACTGCTCAGGGCAAGAACGTTGCTCATTGCGCAAAGTTATACAGCCAGGCGTTGATGGCACCAGCAAGCAGTTAATGTTACTTTCCTTCGTTATTCAGTTGACCGTCTTTGAAATTACCTCCGGTCTCACCGTTATCCATTTCTCCCTCCTGCCTGTCCACGGTGCTGATGTCCCGCTCATTTTTTTCTCGGTTCCTCTGGTCATCAGCCGTGTTACCGATCCTGCCGCCACCATTGTCCTGCGTCTGCCGTACAGCAGTTTCATTTGTTTGTTTATCCATAAAATAGAAGTTGTGTCAATGAGAATCCTGTTAGATCTACAAGCAAAGGAACACCTTCTGCGCGTTGGCTGCATTTGCCGGACGAAGGAAGGATCGCAAAGAATTTGATTGCGCCCTTTACGTTTGATCCCTTTCAAGAAAACGCTAAAAAACAATGCCATGCCAACCAAAGACCAGCGGTATTCAACGCGGCAGCTACCTTTGACCGATGGATTATTTCAAGAGCCTGCTTGACCTATTGAACATAGAAAAAACAGAAGACCGCAGGCAATATGAGCAACTAACCTCATCGCTGTCCGTGCCTGAGAGGAGAGCCAATGGAATGACCTGGTATCCGATCGCTATAAAGGGAACAGAGCTCGACCGCGCCGATTATCTCACCGTGGAGGTAGAAAGGACATCGCACCAAGACGTCATCCATCAATTCCGTTTCGGTGCATCAGCTGCACTTTTCTCCAATCACGATCCGCGCAATGACAGGGTGGAGGGAACGGTTTCCTATTTGAGCGGCGACCGGCTCAGTATCACGCTTAGGACCGACGAGCTGCCCGAATGGTCGCGGAACGGTAAACTCGGTATCGACCTGGTGTTCGATGAGATCAGCTATGGAGAAATGGAAAAGGCTTTGAAACTCGCGCCCGTGATCGCTGAAAAAAAAGAAGAAGGAAAGCTGATCCGCATTCTGACAGGGGCCATGAAGCCTTCATTCAATGATCAGGTTTCTGTAACAATTCCGACACTCAATGCAAAGCAACAGGATGCGGTATCGAAAATAATGGCGGCCAATGAGCTTGCCGTCGTACACGGACCGCCGGGAACGGGGAAAACCACTACGATTGTACAGGC
>DATMHB010000272.1:0-3888 GCA_035555175.1 Flavisolibacter sp.
GCTTTCGGGCAAGTAACAAAACAAATTCTAAATGCTATGGTAAAAAAAAAGCGTCCTTCTGCATTAAGGTTCGAAGGACAAAGCAAATAGAAAAACAGAGGCCGCCTGCGCCAAGGCTGTGGCGTGCAAGGCGGGGAGGAAAGCGACAGCAGTGAACGCCGCCGCGGCGCGATGAGTTTTGTGCTGCCGCGCCGGGATCAATTCTTATTGCGCTTTGCGAAATCAACAGCCTACACTTCGGCTATTTTGGGGTTCAGCACTTTCAACTGCTTGATGAAATCGGATTTGCCACTGGGCGAGATCATCACACTCTCATAGCGGTTGAAGAAAATTTCAAGCCGGTCGTGCGACAGCGCGGGTGAAGCCGTGATGTTGCGGCGACGCTTCACTCTCTTTATCGACTGGATGTAGATGACTTTATTGTATAGGAAGCCGGTTTTAATTCTGAGCTTATTGTCTCCGGTCAGTTCATAAGCCGTATCTAAATAGAGGTAAATCAGAAAAAGGCTGATCAGTGCAATTACGGCGGCTACTGTCCAGACCTTATTCGAGATCATGTAGAATTCCGCGGAAGCCAGGATTATGGCAATTGGAATCCAAATGACCAGTTCAAATTTGGATTTGAAGGTCTTTTTCATACGTTAACTTTTGTCGGAAGGATGATAAATCGACGGCATATATGCAAATCAAATGCCCTGCATCACGAAAGTCTTTGCCGTCAATCGCTTTCTTCTTCCAAGCGGTTTGCACTCAAAGGTCTAACAATAATCAACATGCGACAAATTAAAAATTTTCTTCAAACAACATAAAGCCTGTTTGACGGATGAATAGGTAGAAAATTCTACATTGATTTTATTTTTCTGTCGCTAACCGTTGCGGCGCTCCGATCGTTTTCAGAATGCCGGTAAATGTTGTTTTCCAGATGAGATTGAAGAAACTGCCGTTCGGATCGCGCGTAAAGCTGCAATCCTCCTCACGGGGTTGCTCACCTTTTTTTGGATTGTCGTTCCTGATCACGAGCGTGTTTGCCAGGAAGCTGGTGAAGTTTCTTTTTTCGAGTTTTCCCGGATGCCTGTTGTCTTTTTCAAGCGGTGTAATGTGGAGGTCATTGTA
Source organism: Flavisolibacter sp. (assembly GCA_035555175.1). Lineage (GTDB taxonomy): Bacteria > Bacteroidota > Bacteroidia > Chitinophagales > Chitinophagaceae > Flavisolibacter. The sequence goes on from DATMHB010000272.1 coordinate 1,114, forward strand.
AAGAAAAAGCACTTTGCCGGATGCATGGTAATTATCACCCCAAACCGTTGCTGTGACGCCATGCACATGTCCTCTTTTTATTCTGAACATCGCCGACGCTTCAGCAACATTATTGGCAGCGCTTCCATCAAACCCATTTGTTTTCAAACCGGCACTGAATGCTCCGGTCCTGTACCGGGTGAGATCAAGGTGCAGGCTCATATCAACCGGAATGCCCAGAAGGCTGCCTGATGCGCTTACATGCGTGCTGCCATTTTTTTTAATGGCATCCGGCATATTTGTGAGGTTGACGATTTTACCATGAATGCCGTGTCCTTTCAGCACACTTTTCTCGCCCGATTTTGGATTGAATTCTTCATAGTCCAGCGCAAGGTTCCTTACATTCGTTTGGGCCACCCTGATAGGCAGCGGAACATTCATGATCAGCTGGTGAGGAAATTTATGGAGCTTGGGCTCACCGGCCGGAAGCGAACGATCCAGATAAATCCCGACGACTGCGCCGCTGATGTCAGCTGATCCGGCATACAGACGTTCATCGTTGAGCAGGTCCCACCAGTTGAGATCACGCAGTTGCAGTGTCGCAACTGAAATATCATACCGCTCCTGCAGCTTTTTCACCTTTTTTTGGAAACCTTCTCTTGAAAATCTTGGCTCGAGGTGAAATCCATGCGCCGTAACAAGATGATGGGATGCGGAAATATTCAGACTCGCGATCTTCAGGTTATAGAGCCCATCGTTTGTGGGCTGGATAAAATTCTTTGCAGAGAGTTCGGCTTCTTTCGCAAACAGGAATCTGTCTTTATCATTTTGAGTTGATGAATCCATCAGGAGGTGCGACAGTACAACCGACACCCCATTTAAACGGGTGGTCTTGTTTTTCTTATGACTTATCACTGCACCATTCTCAAGACTGATATGATCCACCGCCAGGTGTTTTAATTGCTTCATCACCTTCTGGTACAGCGTCCGGGCATCATCCCGTTCTTTTGCGCGGCGGATATGAACAACTTCAATTATAGGGGCCTTCACTATAATTGATTTGATATCGAGTGCGTCCCGGTCAATCATTTCTTTGAGACCAAGACCATCAACATCCAATTCACCGAGCCTGATACTGAAAACATCTGCAGGCGCCAGCCCTTTTGATTGAAGGTCGCGGAGAACCGAATTGTCAGGGGTCAAAGAAATATTTTTGAGCATAACGGTTGACGCGAGCACATCGGGAGAGATCTCGTGGATGGATAAATTGTACAGTCCATCCGAACCTTCCTTAACCAGCTGCTGGAGCTTTGTGATGAGCCGGGGACGAAGGTCGATGGGGGATGCTGAAGCCGCCGTAGCCGCAGAACTGTCGGACTGGGTGGCCGGATGAAAACCCGGTGTGCCCAGTGACCGACGCACATAAACGAATGCTGATATCACCAGCAAGCCAAGGATCATAAAGATGATTGTAATCCTTTTCATCTGCTGAGATGGTTCAATTTTCGCACCATTCAGTTTTCGATCAGCTTTCCGGCTCTTTATTAACTTACGGTACTAATTTCTGTTTATGAAATACGGTTTTGTGCTGCTTTCATCGCTGCTGTTGCTCACTTCATGTAAAAAAAATGGGACAAAAAAAATCAATGCGGGCAACATCACCGTTACCGATGCAATGGGACAACCCGTTGGTCCGGCCGATCCATCAGACTGGCGGTTTGATGATGGTTGGTCTGCTGCAGAACAGGCCCTCTTTAATTTTGCCGATACCGCATCAACAGCAGGCATGAAGCAGGCCGCTGCGACGAGGGCTGGCGCGTATCCCAACCCGGCATCGGAGCGGATCAATTTTTATTTCAGCACCGACCAGCCAACGCTGCTCAAAATGGTGATCACAGATGAACGGCTGAACCTTTTTTATAAGGACACCCGCCGTCTAAACTCCTCTTCAGGATATAATTTCACACTCGATCTTGCCTCGGGCGCATACAAAAATGGAAGTTTCTATCGTATCTATTATGCCCTGTATGCCGAGGGCGGCGCGATCTATAAAAGAGGCCACGGCGATTTTAAGAGATCATGATGGCCGGTACACTTTTTCATTCCGCCGTTGAAAGGACTTAAGCGCGAAGTTCGCAGCGTTTCGCAAACTGCTCCTTGGCATACCTGGCGTTTACGCCCGGGCGCTAGCCATTCAAAAGACCTTCAATAACCTGGGGATAATACAAATGCTCCAGCTGATGGATGCGCGCGGCCAGTGTTTCGGCCGTATCGCCTGGCAATACCGGACATGCCGTTTGAAAAATAATATCACCATTATCGTAGTGTTCATCCACATAATGAACGGTAATGCCGGATTGAAGATCGCCGCTCGCCAGCACGGCTTCGTGAACGAGTTGCCCGTACATGCCCTTGCCCCCGTGCGATGGCAATAATGCCGGATGGATGTTGATGATCTTCCTCGGAAAAGCTTCGATAAGCGAGTGCGGAATCTTCCATAGAAATCCCGCCAGGACGATCAGGCTGGTCTTGATGCGGATGAATTCGGGTAAGTAGCCGTCGCCCCTGAAGAACCTTTCTTTTTCTATCAGCAACACGGGGATGTTCTCCCTTTGCGCGACCGCTATCACCCCCGCACCCGGTTTGTTGCAAACGATCAATGCAATGTTGAACGCTGCAGTGTTTTTAAAATACTGGATGATCCTGTCGGCGTTGGAACCAGCGCCTGAAGCAAATATCACCAATTGATGTGCCTGCTCCCGCTGAATTTTTTCCGAGCCGTTCTTGTTGTGCTGT
>DATMHB010000273.1:0-10708 GCA_035555175.1 Flavisolibacter sp.
TATACCAGGTATGGAAAAAAGAGATCCTCCTGCTGGATGAAGAAGGGAATGAACTGATCCTTCCCAAGAGCGAACAGATCCCACAGGATTATTTCAAAAAAGGTGAGAACATCCGCGCCGTGGTGAAGAAGGTGGATATGAAAAATAATACGCCCGTCATCATCCATTCGCGCACCTCACCCGATTTTCTGGCAAAGCTTTTGGAAATTGAAGTGCCGGAGATCTTCGACGGATTGATCGTCATTAAACGCATTGTCCGCGAGCCCGGCGAAAGAGCCAAAGTGGCCGTGGAATCTTACGACGACCGCATCGACCCTGTAGGTGCCTGCGTGGGTATGAAAGGAAGCCGCATTCACGGTATTGTCCGCGAATTGAAGAATGAAAATATTGATGTCATCAACTGGACCAACAATATTCAATTGCTGATCCAGCGTTCGCTTACCCCGGCCAAGATCACCTCTATGGAACTGGACCAGGAAGCCAAGCACGCAGATGTATACCTGCGCCCCGACCAGGTTTCGCTGGCTATCGGACGCCGCGGTGTCAACATCAAGCTGGCCTGCGAGCTCACGGGATATGAACTGGATGTTTACCGCGATAATGAAGGCGAGAACGAAGAGTTTGACATCGACCTTGAAGAATTCAGCGATGAGATCGAAAGCTGGGTGATCGATGAACTGAAGCGCGTAGGTTGTGATACGGCGAGAAGCGTTCTTGACTTGACCCCTGAAGAGCTGGAACGCCGAACAGACCTTGAAAAGGAAACGATCGGTGAAGTAAGAAAAGTGCTTCAGGCCGAATTTGAAAAAGAATAAATGGAGTGCCGGCAACGGTACTAAATCTCATTGATGGAGCAGCACTGGACCAGTCCATCTGGTCTTTGCAGAAAAATAATTATCCGCCTTCTCCATTGACCGCTGTAGCCAAAGGCAAAAGCGGAAAGGCATGGCGGACGAGGAAAACATAAAAAATTTTAATGGCAGAAACAACAACAACACCAAGGTTGATGGCAGCGGCCAAGGAGTTCAACATCGGGAAAGATACCCTTGTTGACTTCCTGGTTGCAAAGGGATTCAGTAAGGACGATCTGAAGCCGACCTCCAAACTGTCGGATGAAATGTATCGCGCCTTGCAGTCGGAGTTTCAGAGCGACAAGGTCGCTAAATTGAAATCGGTGCAGATCGATCTGCCTAAAGGAGCTGCGGCCGAAGCAAAGAAGAAGAAGGACGAAGAGGAGATTCATTTCCGCAAGGAAGAAAAGAAAACGGTGAAGAAAGAAGAGCCTGCACCGGCTCCTGTGGCTGAAGCGCCCGCGCCCGAACCGGTACAGGAAGCACCTGCTCCCGCACCGCCTCCCCAACCTGCGAAGGAAGAAACCGAAGTGCTGAAAGTGGATGCGCCCGAAATAGAAGCGCCAAAGGTGGTTGACAAGATCGACCTTTCAGCCATTGACTCGTCAACCCGTCCTAAGAAGGCCGCGAAGAAAACTAAAAAAGAACAGGCTGCCGAAGAACCTCAGGAAGCGCCTGCGCCCGAGATCGTACAGGAAGTACCTGCTGGAGAAGCTCCGGTTGCGCAGGAAGAACCGAAGGAAGAAGAAGAACCAATGATCGAGAATATCAGGGCGGAAAAGATCGAAGGACCCAAGATCCTCGGTAAAATTGATTTGCCTGTTGACAATGATACGCGTCCGAAACAAGCAGATGAAAAAAGGAAACGCAAACGCATTCCCATCGAGAAAAAAGATGGCGGCGGCAACGCCCAGGGATTCCAACGGGGCGCACAGGGCACGGGCCAGGGTGGTGGCGGCCGCATAGGTGTGCAGCGCAACACAGATAACCGCGGACGCGGCGGTCACCAGCAAGGTGGCGGCGGCAACCGTTTCGGTCAGCGTCCTGCATTTGCGAAACGCGAAGACAAACAGATCGACGAAAAAGAGATCCAGAGAAAAATACAGGAAACGCAGGCCAAGCTTTCCGGAGGCGGTGGTAAAGGAAAGAATGTGAAGAAGCTGCGCCGTGAACGACGCAATGAAGCCGCTGAAGCGATGGAAGGCGTTGATGACAACAAACTGCAGGTAACGGAATTCATTAGTGTAAGCGAGCTCGCGAACCTGATGGACGTGAGCTTCGCTGAAGTGATCAGCAAGTGTATGAGCCTCGGTATCATGGTATCGATCAACCAGCGTCTCGATGCAGAAGTGATCGAGCTCGTGGCCAGTGAGTTCGGCTTTGATGTTGAATTCATCGACATGGAAAAGCAGATGGAAATGGAAGAGGATACGGACGATGACGATGGGGAAGATGAGCTTGAGTTCCGTTCTCCGATCGTAACCATCATGGGTCACGTTGACCATGGTAAAACTTCATTGCTCGACTATATCCGTAAGGCGAACGTAGTAGCGGGTGAAGCAGGTGGTATCACCCAGCACATTGGCGCCTACCAGGTGAACCTGCCGAACGGCAAAGACATCACCTTCCTTGATACGCCTGGTCACGAAGCATTTACGGCTATGCGTGCCCGTGGTGCCAAAGTAACCGACATCGCTGTGATCGTGATCGCTGCCGATGATGCCATCATGCCACAAACGCGTGAGGCCATCTCGCACGCACAGGCAGCGGGTGTTCCCATGATCTTTGCCATCAACAAAATTGATAAAGACGGAGCCAATCCTCAGAAAATATATGAACAGTTGGCGGGCATGAACCTCCTTGTTGAAGAATGGGGTGGTAAGTTCCAGAGCCAGCAGCTTTCTGCGAAGCAGGGATTGAATGTGGACCTGCTTCTTGAAAAAATATTGCTCGAAGCCGAGCTGCTTGACCTGAAAGCAAATCCCAACAGGGAGGCAACAGGTACCATCATCGAGGCTACCCTCGACAAGGGCCGCGGTTATGTGGCCACCATTCTGGTTCAGAATGGAACGCTGCGCACCGGAGACCTGGTGGTGAGCGGTCAGCACTTTGGCCGTGTTAAGGCAATGATGAATGAAAGGAACAAGAGAGTGGATGTTGCGGGTCCTTCAACACCGGTATTGATCCTTGGTTTGAATGGCGCGCCGCAGGCCGGTGAAACCTTCAGGGTGTATGCCGACGAAGCCGAGGCAAAAGAAATTGCCAACCGCCGCGCACAGATCCTGCGCGAGCAGGGTATGCGTGCAAAGAAACACATTACCCTCGACGAGATCGGAAGGCGTCTTGCACTGGGTAACTTCAAGGAATTGAAAGTGATCATCAAGGGCGACGTGGACGGATCGGTGGAAGCATTGAGCGACTCGCTGCAGAAATTATCGACACAGGAGATCCTTGTCAGCGTGATCCATAAAGGTGTTGGTCAGATCAACGAAAGTGATATAGTGCTGGCAGAAGCATCCGATGCAGTGATCATTGGATTTAACGTGCGTCCTTCCATGCAGGCGAGCCGCCTTGCCGACGGAGCAGGTATCCAGATCAAGACCTATTCCATCATCTATACGGCGATCGATGAGATCAGGAGCGCGATGGAAGGAATGCTCGAGCCTAAAGTTCAGGAGAAGATCGTGGCCAATGTGGAGATCAGGGAAGTGTACAAATTTGATAAGGTTACTGTGGCCGGATGCCAGGTGCTCGACGGCCGCATCAAGCGCGATAATAAAATACGCCTGATCCGCGATGGTATCGTCGTATATCCTACGGGTGAAGGCGCCGGTGCAGAATTGGGTTCACTAAAGCGATATAAGGATGATGTGAAGGAGGTGCTTCAGGGTATGGAGTGCGGTCTCACCATCAAGAACTACAATGATATCAAGGCAGGCGATATCGTTGAGGCTTACGAAGAAGAGGAAGTGAAAAGAACTTTGTAAATTATCATAAAGGCTCCGAATGGAGCCTTTTTTGTTTCGCGAAATGCCGCCACGAGCGCCAACACGTAGAATAAATTCCCAAACCCAATACCTGCTGTCACAACAGAAACTCAGGCAAGGGCCTTGCGGAAATCTGTTTGTGCCTTTTGCGCCTTCGCGCGAAACCCCTCTAAGACTTTGTTAATCCGTTTTTTTAAACTCGGACTTCTGCCCTTAAAAGTTATTTTTGGCAACATTTAGTTTTTATGAAGAAACTCCTTTTTGTTTCCTTCTCCCTTCTTGGACTGGCGTCTGCAGGTTTTGCCCAGCAAAAAAAAGTAGTAGCCGACAAGATCCTTGGGATCGTGGGAGATAAGATCATTTTATATTCTGATGTTCAGAATTCCATCGCAGACATCGCACGCCAGGGTGGTACGGTTCCTGAAAATGCACAGTGCTCGGTGTTGGAGCAGGCGCTTGTCTCAAAAGTGCTGATGCTGCAGGCGGAGAAAGATTCGCTCGTTGTAACGCCGGAAGAGGTGGAAGCGGAGTTGGATCAACGCGTCCGTTATTTTATCAGGCAGTATGGTTCACAGGAAGCTGTTGAACAACTGGCCGGTAAGACCGTTTACCAGATCAAAGATGAGGCAAGGGAATCTGTAAGAGAAAGAAAGCTGGCCGAAGCAATGCAACGCAAGATCGTTGATCCCGTGAGGATCACGCCTGCGGAAGTGAAAGTATATTTTGATCGCGTTCCGGCGGATAGTCTTCCTTTCTTTGAAACAGAAGTGGAGGTCGGACAGATCGTAGTGTATCCGAAGGCCACGCGTGACCTGGAGAAATATGCATCCGACGAATTGATGAATATTAAAAAGCAGATCGATGGCAAGCTCATAACATTTGGACAGGCTGCGAAAAGATATTCCGATGATCCGGGTACGAAGGACCGTGAGGGCGAATTCCAGATCAATCGTAATGACAAGTCGGTAGATCCCACCTTCCTTGCGGCTTCATTCCGTTTAAAGGATGGGGAAATATCACCGATCATCCGATCGAAATTCGGATTTCACCTCATTCAAATGGTGCACCGCAGCGGTGATGATGCGGTAGTAAAGCACATCCTCAAAATTCCACCGGTTACGGATGAAGAAATGACCGCCGGTGTTGCAAAGCTGGATTCTGTTAGGGCAAAGCTGATCGCAGGTACAATTGATTTCAATGGTGCTGCGGGAAAATACAGTGAAGACGAGCAATCAAAATTTGCAGGTCCGTATATCATTAGCGGCGATGGCGATACCTACAACAGGATCGACGAGCTCGACAAGGATGTTGTTGCCTTGCTTGACAAATTGAAAGTGGGTGAGTTTTCGCAGCCGACAGTATTCATGGATGAACGGGTAGGGAAGAAGGCCGTACGAATTTTGTACCTGAAGTCACGCTCACAGCCGCACCGCATGAACCTGCGTGATGATTACAACAAAATTTCATCTGCAGCACTTGAAGAAAAAAAATATCTTGCCCTTGATAAATGGTTGTCAACACATATTCCAAATTATTATGTGATGATCGACCAGGATGAAGCGGGTTGCCCACAATTACAGAAATGGATCACGGCAAAGACGGTTGCATCGAAATAAATTAGTAAAGGTTTTCCTTTATCAACTCATAATAAAAGTCCCGCTTTGCGGGATTTTTTATTTTGTCTGCTATCTTTAATCGCTAGCAGCCCCGTGTAATTAGCAATATCCATGTTATCCAGTCCTATAGTTAATGACCAGAGCGAAGACGCACCTGATTTTGCTCAATTTGCCGGCCATCCTTTGCCCACCTGGATCATCGATGCACAGCAATTGCATGTCCGGTTTGCCAACAAGGCCGCTGCTTCCTTTTATGGATACACCTCAGAAGAATTCCGGTTGCTGAATTTTCAGGACCTGATCGTTGAAAAAAGCAAGAAAAGCTTCTTTCACCTCACCACCCAAACCCTTTCGCGCTTTAATTTAAGTTGCGACCTAAAGAAGAAAAACAGCGAGGAAGTGGCCGTTGAATTGTATGCTTCCACTTTTAAAATCGGCGACACGCTTCACTATCATCTCATCAGCCTTGTTCCCGGCGTCAAAGAAGGCAGCGCGAAACCTCGCTCGCCTGAGTTTGCCGTGAATGAGCAGGAAAAGCACGACCAGCTCCGGTACGAAGCCACTATTCTGGAGAATGTTTCTGATATCATTGTAACCACTGATCTTGGCTTCAGGGTGAAGGTATGGAACAAGTCGGCAGAAAAATTTTACCAGATCAGCGCTGCGGATGCGAAGGGAAAGCGCATGAGCGAGTTGGTGAATCTTAGTTTTTCAGATAGTTCATTTGAACAATCGCAATCCATACTTGAACAGTCGGGATTTTGGCAGGGTGAAGTCTCGTTTACCAACAAGATCGGTAAGGAGATCTATTTTTTCTATACCGTGAAGAACGTATACTGCGAAAACGGTGAAAAGATCGGTTACATGGGCATTGGACGCGATATCACCGAAAAAAAACGGACGGAACAAAAAATAAGACAGAGCGAAGAATTTTACAGGGCGCTTATTGCGGAATCACTTGATGGCATGATCCTCCTCGATGAGGAAGCAACGATTGCCTTCGCATCACCTTCCGTAAAAAATGTGCTGGGTTATGAAGTCAATGAGATCGTCGGGCGTAATGGATTTGAATTTGTTCATCCCGATGATATCAAATCGGCCTTTGAATCTTTTCAAAAGGAAGTGATCCAGAATCCCGACGTGAAATTCATCGTTGTGCGTCTTCTAAACAAACAAGGCAACTGGGTTTGGTGCATGGTGCGCGGGCATAATCTCCTAAAGAACCCGAATGTTGGCAGGGTCGCTATTTATTTTCACGACGACACATTGAGAAAGGAAGCGAGTGAAGCGCTCAAAGAAAGTGAAAAGCGCTTCCGTACACTGATCAAAGAACTGTATGTCGGCGTGATCTTGCAGGATGCCGAGGGACGCGTTCTTATGACCAATGACGCAACGTTCAAGATGTTTGGCGTTGCTGAATCAGATCTTGTTGGACGCAGGATCTGGGACATGTATACAAAGATTGTCAAGGAAGATGGTACGCCCTTCGATATCAGCGAACGGCCGTCGCGCCAGGCCATCGCAACAAAAAAGGCAGTTAAAGATGTGGTGATGGGAATATGGCATCCGCGGAGGAAGGAATACATATGGCTGCTTCTTTGTGCAGATCCCATCTTAGACGATGAAGGAAAACTGATACATATTGTGTCCTCCTTCATGGACATCACGGAACGGAAGCGGCTCGAGCAGAAATTGATTTCGGAGCAAATAGGTCACCAGCGCGAGCTGACACAGGCTACGATCGACGGACAGGAAAATGAACGCAGAGAGATAGGGAAAGAATTGCATGATAATATCGGACAGCAATTAACCACCGTCAAGCTTTTTCTCGACCTTGCCAAGAGCTCTGCCGATGAAGCAACCGGCGAAATGGTGAACATGGCGCTCAAGGGTGTATCGGATCTCATCAACGAAATAAGGGCGATGTCGCGTTCACTCGTCCCTTCAACACTGAAAGACCTCGGGCTCGTTGAATCCGTGAATGAGCTTGTTGACGCACATCTGCGCAGCCAGCCGCTCGAAATTGATTTCAATGCCAACGAATTTTACGAAGAAAGCCTTCGCGAAAACCAGCAACTCGCAGTCTTCCGCATCATCCAGGAACAGTTGAATAATATAGTAAAAAATGCGCAGGCGGAACATGTTTTTATACGGCTGAGCACTGATAAGATAAAGAACGTCGTGATTGTTGAGATAAAAGACGATGGTAAGGGCTTCGACGCCAAAAAAACTAAGAAAGGACCGGGCTTTATGAATATCCGTAACCGCATTGAATTGTTCGACGGGAAGATTGAAGTCTCCACGAAAGCCGGAAAGGGCTGCCTGCTAAGGGTTTCCATGCCCTACACCCCGGCAGTTCCCTGATTGTAACAGATCGCTAAGATAGATTGACCTAAATTTGCGTCTTCTCATCATGAGCGATGCAATAAAACACGAATGTGGCCTTGCCTTTGTCAGGCTTCGTAAACCATTCTCTTACTACCAGCAAAAATATGGTTCGGTACTCTGGGGGTTGAACAAGATGTATCTCCTCATGGAAAAGCAGCACAACCGCGGCCAGGATGGCGCCGGCGTTGCGGCAGTGAAACTGAATGTGGAGCCTGGCTATCCTTTTCTTTCGCGCATCCGCAGCAGTGAGCCTCAACCTATTGCAGACATATTCAAAAAAATTGGGCAGGAGTTTTCAGAGCTTAAAAAATTCAATCCGGATTTTGGCAACCACGCAGGACTGATGAAGGGCCACCTTTCATTTTTAGGTGAGCTCCTTCTGGGTCACCTCCGTTATGGAACACAGGGCAAGAACAATGTTGAGTTCTGCCACCCTTTTATCAAGCGCCATACCATCCCGGCCCGCAACCTGGCCCTGGCGGGGAACTTCAATCTGGTGAATACCGATGAATTGTTCGAGCTGGTGAATATGGATCCCGGGGAATTTCAAAAGCAAAGTGACCTTGCTGCCATGATGGAAGTAATTCATCACTTTCTCGTAAAGGCCGATGAAGCAGACCCCCAGCATACGGATATCGTCGGCGTTTTGAAAAAAGCGCTGCATCTTTTTGATGGAGGCTTTCATGTTGGAGGAATGACAGGAAACGGTATCGGTTTTGTATTTCGCGATGCGCATGGCATCCGGCCGTCCTATTATTATTATGATGACGATGCTGTAGTGGCGGCCTCTGAACGCGCGGCGATCCGCACGGCCTTCAACGTTGGAGAGAATGAAGTGAGGGAATTAATGCCGGGCCAGGCACTGATCGTGCTGGAAGATGGAACGATTAAGATTGAACAGATACTGGAGCCCAGGGAAAGAAAGGCCTGCAGCTTCGAGCGCATTTATTTTTCGAGAGGCAGCGATGAAAAAATTTACCGCGAGCGCCAGGCGCTTGGCTATAACCTCAGCAAACAGATACTCGAAGCAATAGATTACGATCTGAAGAATACTATTTTCTCATTCATCCCGAATACCGCCGAAGTTGCATTCTATGGAATGATCAAAGGCGCAGAAGACTATCTGAACCAGAGGAAGATCGAACGCATTTCCGCCTGGGGAAAGGATGTGGATGCTGAAAAGCTGGCGGAGATCATTAACCGAAAGATCCGCATCGAAAAGATCGCCATAAAGGATGTGAAAATGCGCACATTTATTACCGAAGATGTGAACCGCAACGAAATGGTGCAGCACGTGTACGACATTACTTATGGTACGGTAAGAAAAGGTGTCGACACGCTGGTGGTGATCGATGACTCCATTGTAAGGGGTACAACATTGAAAGAAAGTATCATCAGGATGCTCTCGAGGCTGGAACCCAAGAGGATCATTGTTGTTTCTTCTTCTCCTCAGATCAGATACCCGGATTGTTACGGTATCGACATGTCCAAGCTCGGCGATTTCATTGCTTTCAATGCCGCTGTTGAATTATTGAAGGAAAGGGGCAAGGAAGATTGCCTCAAAGAATTATATGCCCAGTGCAAAGAACTGCACCGCAATAACCAGCTTCACACCGAAAACGTGGTAAAGCAACTATATAAATCTTTCACCAACGAAGAGATCACCCGGAAAATCGCACAGCTTATTACGCCGCCTGGCCTCGACCTTCCTGTGGACGTGATCTTCCAAACGATTGAATCCTTGCACGAAGCTTGTCCCGGTAATCTCGGCGACTGGTACTTTACGGGCAATTATCCGACGCCAGGGGGTAACCGCGTGGTGAACAAAGCCTTTATGAATTATATGGAAGGAAAGAACCAACGGGGCTATTGATGTTGAATGTTAAATGGTAAATGTTGAATCATGTGTAGGGAACATTCGTTCCTCTTTTAGCATTGTTTGCGCTTATTGTTTGGGCCCTCTGCGCTATTGCGTTTAAACCGTCTTCATATAAGTGAATAAATTCCCGAAATTTAAACAATGAAAACATTGCTTCTCGTACGCCATGCAAAAAGCAGTTGGGACCAGCCGGGCCTTTCCGATTCAGAACGTCCATTGAACGAACGGGGAAAGAAAGATGCGCCGGAAATGGCGGCGCGTCTTAAAGAAAAAGGTCTCAATATTGATCATTTTGTTTCAAGTCCCGCAAAGAGAGCCAGGAAAACCGCGCGCTATTTTGCCGAGGAATTTGGACAGTCAAAAGATGATATCACGCTGGTCGAGGATCTTTATCTCGCTACGCAGCCTGCGTTTGCGTCAACTGTTGCCGGCCTGGATGATCGATACGACACGGTGGCGGTCTTCTCGCACAACCCTGGCATTACCGATTTCGCTTCATCGCTTACGAACGTAAAGGTGGATGATATGCCTACCTGCGCAGTGTTTGCAGTGCAGGCTGAAACCGATGCCTGGAGCGGTTTTCACGACGCAGAAAAAAAATTCCTGTTCTTTGATTATCCAAAGAACCCACTTCCCTGATTATAATTTTTGAAGGAGCAGCTGCACGTTCGTTGTATCCTTCATGGCAACGTTGTTCAGTCCTACTGTTGTCACATGCCACTCGGAATTGAGATAGGTGAGCTTCGATGTAGTGCCAAAGTTGATGAGCATAATGTCTTTGAAATTGTCGTCCTTAACAATGCTCCAGCTGCCGGAATAATTGGCGCTATCATTGGATGCGGTTAAGGTACCTGATGAGGCGAAGTCGAACCGGTAACCATGGAAATCGGCCGTGTGATCCTGACCATTAAAATAATAGCTTACAGACCATTGTCCTTGCGAAATGACTTCTTTAGTGGTGCTGATATCTTCGAGTTTAGGAGAACA
>DATMHB010000274.1:0-2064 GCA_035555175.1 Flavisolibacter sp.
AAAAAGTGACGAAGTGTGGCTCGCAACGGATGAGGACCGTGAGGGAGAAGCGATCAGCTGGCATCTTTGCGAGGTGTTGGGCCTCGATCCCGGCACTACTAAAAGGATCGTTTTTCATGAGATCACAAAGCCCGCAATACAAAAGGCGGTCCGGCAGCCCAGGACCGTCAACATGGACCTCGTGAATGCGCAGCAGGCCAGGCGCATTCTGGACAGGATCGTTGGTTTCGAATTGAGTCCCGTATTGTGGCGCAAAATGAGCATGAAGAACAACCTCAGCGCAGGCCGTGTGCAAAGCGTTGCGGTTCGTCTTATTGCAGAAAGAGAAAGAGAGATCAATGCCTTCACGGCTCAAAGCAGCTTTAAGGTTGAAGCCCTCTTCACCGCTCCCGATAACGCAGGCCGGCAGATCTCTTTCAAGGCCGAAGGATCCAGATTTCCCAAAGCGGCATCGGCGGAACAGTACCTGCAGGAATGCACGGGGGCTGAATATCCTGTGAAGGACATTCAGGTGAAGCCTACCAAACGCACGCCTGCGGCGCCTTTTACTACCTCCACATTGCAGCAGGAAGCAAGCCGCAAGTTGGGATATGGCGTTAGCAGGACCATGCTGCTTGCACAAAGGCTTTATGAGAACGGGCAGATCACATATATGAGAACCGATAGTGTTAGCCTCAGCGAGACCGCAATGGACGACATCCGGGGCAACATCAATAATTCGTACGGCGAACGCTATTACCAGGCCCGCAAATACAAGAATAAAAATGAATCCGCACAGGAAGCGCACGAGGCGATCAGGCCCACCTATATCTCAAACACGACTGTAAGTGATCCCGACACGCGGCGTCTGTATGAACTGATCTGGAAAAGAACGATGGCCAGCCAGATGGCAGATGCGGAGCTGGAAAGAACGATAGCGAAGATCAATGTATCGACTAATAAAACTGAGCTGACTGCCGAAGGCGAAGTACTCAAGTTTGACGGATTTCTGAAAGTATACCGTGAAGATGTGGATGATGAAGATGTCGATGGCGAGGAAACAACAGAAGGCATGTTGCCTCCATTGGTCGTAGGACAAAAATTGAATTTCCGCGAGATGAAAGCGATAGAGCGGTTCACAAGGCCCCTACCCCGCTATACTGAAGCGTCACTTGTTAAGAAGCTGGAAGAACTGGGTATCGGCCGCCCGTCTACTTACGCGCCCACTATTTCCACGATCCTCAAAAGAGGATACGTCGAGAAGAGAGACAAAGAAGGCGTGCAGAGAAACTATACCGTGATGGTATTGGCGCACGACAAGATCACCAAAAAGACCGAAACAGAAAATACCGGCGCCGAAAAATCAAAGCTGTTTCCAACCGATCTCGGTCTCGTAGTTACAGATTTCCTTAAACAGTATTTCGACGATATCATGGATTACGGTTTCACCGCGAGGATAGAAGAAGAGTTCGACGAGGTGGCGAGGGGAAAAATGCGCTGGAACAAAATGCTGAATGATTTTTACAGTCCTTTCAAAAAGGATGTGGAGAAGACGATTGAAACGGCAGAGCGCATAAGAGGTGAACGTGAGTTGGGAACAGATCCGCAAACTGCGAAGCCGGTTGTAGCGCGGATGGGACGTTATCGCCCGATGGTTCAGATCGGCCGCAGCGAAGACGAAGAAAAACCGCGCTTCGCGCGATTGAAACAGAACCAAAGCATTGAAACCATCTCGCTGGCTGAAGCGCTTGACCTTATTAAATTGCCGCTGGCATTGGGTGAACATGAAGGCCAGGAAGTTTCAGTGAACATCGGCCGGTTCGGACCTTACGTGAAATTCGGAGAACAATTCATTTCTATTCCGAAGGGTGAAGAGCCTTTAAACGTCGACCTCGATCGTGCTGTTGAGCTGATCCGCGAGAAGCAAAAAGTGGATGCGCCCATCGCCGATTTTCAGGGCCAACCTGTAACGAAAGGCAAAGGAAGGTTCGGACCATTTTTGAAGTGGGGCGATCTGTACGTGAACGTACCGCGGGCCTACAATTTTGATCATCTTTCGCAGAAAGACATCGATGAGCTGATCAG
>DATMHB010000275.1:0-5636 GCA_035555175.1 Flavisolibacter sp.
ATGGTATTCAGCTCACCACAACTGAAGAGAACGACCTGATATTCTTCTTGCGTACCCTCTCCGACTCCGCCTTTCTGAATAATCCCCGATTTAGAGAATAATTGTCTGATGGAATGCCCTTTTCCATTATGCAGCGATTAAATTTGTTGTCTTTAAAACAATATCCATTTGAGTGGCATAAAAAAATTAGCGGGACAGACCCTGTGGTACGGAGCCAGTTCTATTGCGGCAAGGTTCCTGAGCTATCTGCTGACACCCTATCTGACCCGCACCCTGCTGACGGACGCTTTCGGTGAGATGAGCATTTTGTATGCGGCCATTCCTTTTCTGAATGTCATCTTCACATATGGGCTCGAAACGGCCTATTTCCGGTATGCCAAAACAAAAGAAGAGCACGAGCAGGTATATAATACGGCTACCATCTCGCTCATCTTCACCACATCGATCTTCACGGCCCTGCTGATCCTGTTCAATAAGGAATTGGCTACGCTGCTGCGCATACCTTCGCATCCTGAATACCTCACTTATAGCGCGCTGATCATCGCGCTCGATGCACTGACCAGCCTTTCATTCGCCAAGCTTCGTTTTGAAGGAAGACCGGTAAAATTTGCCAGTGTAAGGATTGCAGGCATAGTGATCAATGTAGCCGCCGTATTTTTCTTCTTATCGGTATGTCCCTCCCTTGCTCAACAAAATCCGTCGAGCTTTATCGGCACATTTTACAGGCCCGATTTCGCCGTGGGCTATGTAATCATAGCCAATTTGATCCAGTCGGCAGCGACCTTCCTTATGCTTTCGAAAGAATTCTTCTCATTCAAATGGCAGTTCGATGCAAAGCTGTGGAAGGATATCATTTTGTATTCATCACCCCTTATACTCGCCGGCTTTGCAGGCATGATCAACGAAACTTTCGACCGGATCATGCTGAGCTGGTGGTCTTCGGCGCCAACGCCTAAAATGGCGAAGGCCGAAGTAGGTATCTACAGTGCGTGTTATAAATTGTCTATTCTTATATCCCTGTTTATTCAGGCATTCAGGATGGGCGCCGAACCATTCTTTTTCAAGCAGGCACAGGGACAGAACCCGCAAAAAATATATGCGCGGGTCATGAAGTTTTTTGTTATTGTTATCTGCTTCATGTTCCTTGTTGTTGCGCTGTTCCTCGACATCTGGAAGTATTTCATTGGAAAGAGTTATTGGGGCGGGTTAAGGGTCGTGCCCATTCTTTTGCTGGCGAATATGTTCCTGGGAATCTATTACAATCTTTCCATTTGGTATAAGCTATCGAACCGAACGATCGCGGGAGCCTGGATCACATTGATCGGTGCGGCCATTACGCTGGTGATAAATTATTTCTTCATTCCGGCCTACAGCTATATGGCCTGTGCGTGGGGCACCTTCCTATGCTATGGCACCATGATGGTGGTCTCGTACATCTGGGGACAAAAGAGTTATCGCGTACCATATGCGTGGAGAAAACTGGTGGCCTATATCGTCATCTCGGTGGCACTGTATGGAGTGTATGTATTATTCCAGTATTTCGGGTTGGGCGCATGGACCAATCGTGGTTTTGCACTGGTGCTACTGTCGCTGTTCGGGTTGCTGATCCTGAATGTGGAGCGTAAGGAGTTTCAGCGTCTGCCCTATATTGGAAGGTTCTTTGTGGTGAAGACGGCGTGAAAGGTGGGGGGAATTGCTTCAAAAGACCTTATAGGTTTATAATCCTTATAGGTCTTTAAAACCTTATAGGTTCGCGTTATAACAGACCTTGAAAAAACCGCTCACGACAATGGTGAAATCCTCCTTAATTACAAAGATTTTTCTTCGGAAAAGCAGGGCACTCCAACAACCCCAGAAACAATGTTATAAAAGAGAAACTACCTAAGTAGCAGACAACTAACAATTAACGAAACAGTTTCATCACAAGAATTAAAAAATAAAGCCCTAAGCCTGAAACCAATGTCTGGCCGTGGCGCAAAAATTGGCGTCTAAACCTTATAGGTCTAAGACCTATAAGGTTGCTAAATCATCTTCACAAAAGGATTTGTCTTCATCTCATCCCCGATCGTAGTGCTTTCACCATGACCGGAATAAACTATCACATCGCCCGGCAAAGTATACAGCTTCGTCCTGATGCTTTCTTCCAGGATCGTGAAGTCGCCGCCAGGCAAATCCGTTCTGCCGATGCTCCCGAGAAAAAGCACATCGCCACTGATCACAAACTTATTTTCCTTACTGTAAAAGCTGATGCTTCCGGGTGAATGACCGGGGGTGAACAGCACATGCAATTCGTCCTGGCCCAGCCGTACCGTATCGCCTTCATCCAGGAAGTGCAGAGGTCCGTCATAATTATCGAAAGGAAGCTGCCACAGCTGACCAGAGGCTGGTCCGTAATCAAGGACCGCCTTTTCCAGTTGATTGAGGTACAACTCAAGGCCATAGGTCTTCTGGATGAAACGGTTACCGAAAATATGATCGAGGTGACAGTGCGTATTCAGCAGAAAAACCGGGTTTAACCCATTGTGGTCAATGAAATCCCGGATCTCCTTTTCCTCAGAGGCAAAATAACAGCCGGGGTCTATAATACAACAGTCCCTTTTTTCGTTGTACACCACATAGGTATTCTCCTGGACCGGGTTGAAGGTAAATGGTTGAACAGTTAACATCAGCTTTTTGTACTTTTAATTGCAATTTACTATCCAAATCAGGAGCTTATTAATAAGTAACTATCAGAATAAATTATGATTAGATTGATTGGCCGTATGGCCGGTGCCTTGTTGTTGGTGCTTATATCCCTCCTCGGCCGTACCCAGGTGAATGCCGTGGAATTTGGAAAGAACCGCTTACAATACCAGAAGTTTCAATGGAAATATTACCAAACGGAGAATTTCAATACCTACTTCAGCCAGGACGGCCTCGAACTCGGCAAGTATGTGGCCCAGGTAGCGGAACAGGAGTTGCCACAACTGGAAGAGTTCATCGAATACGGCATGCAGCGCCGCACCAATATTGCGGTCTACAACAGCTTCGATGAAATGCAACAGTCGAATATCGGCCTTGGCATAGACTGGCAGAATACCGGCGGCGTAACCCGCCTGGTGAACAACAAAATGCTCATTTTCTTCGATGGCAATCACCAGAACTTACGCAAGCAGATCAGGCAGGGCATCGCCGGAGTCCTTGTAGCCAATGTGCTCTTTGGTGATGACCTGGGAGAATTTGCCGCGAATCAAACACTCCTCGACCTGCCCAAGTGGCTCACTGATGGTTACATTGCTTATGCAGCAGAAGAATGGAATACGTACAATGACGACCAGTTGAAAAATGCCCTGCTTAGCGGCGACTACAAAAACTTTTACCAGTTTGCCTTTGACAAACCACTGCTCGCTGGACATGCATTCTGGTATTACATTGGCAACAAATACGGAAAAACAAAGACCACTTATCTTCTTTACCTGGCCCGCATCTACCGCAACCTCAACAGCGCAACACAAAAGATCGCCAAGAAAAAATTCAAGGACGTCTTAAAGGATTTCATGACCGAAGAGTCAGAAAAATATTTCAAGGACGTTCGTGGCCGCAGGATAGCCCCGAAGGGACAGCTCTCCGTTTCTGAGGAAATAAAAAAAACCGATTTTATACGCTTCAATGCCAATCCTCAGCCCAGGAGCTTTGCTTATGCGGCCGTTGAATTCAAGCAGGGGAAATACAGCGTGGTGTTCCATCCCAACTTCGTCGACCGCAAAGTGCTCTTAAGCTTTGGTGCAAGAACAAGAGACGATGAGATCAACCCGAACTATCCGCTGCTGGCATGGGATGGAAAAGGCACACGCCTCGCCGTAGTATACAATGAAAAAGGCAAAACAAAACTTTTCGTTTATGATATCGTGAACCGGATCAAAACAGTGAAGCAGGACCTCCCCGGCTTTACGCAGATCCAGGACATGAAATACATGCTGGATGCAAATACCCTCATCCTGAGCGCAGTGAAAAGTGGTCAAACCGATATCTTCGTGTACAAGATCGACAAGCAAACCGTAGAACAGATCACCAATGATATCTACGATGATCTCGACGCTTCCTTTGTTGCATTCCCGGGGAAGACAGGCATCATCTTCTCAAGCAACAGACCATCGGCTACAGCATCGGCAACAGATACGGCCATCACACCCAGACGTTACAACATCTTCCTCGTCGACAACTGGAACAAGTCGGACTATAAGCAGATCAGCCAGCTGACCAACGTACGATTTGGCAACGCCCGTTTCCCTTCCCAATACAATACCACGCACTTCACTTTCGTAAGCGATGAGAACGGGATCAATAACCGCTATGCCGGTTTCTTTAAATCGGAGCGGGCAGGTCTCGACACACTTGTCTTCATTGGAGACGAAGTATTGCGTAACCCTCCTCTCAAAGAAGTAGACAGCGTCCTGAGAGAGTGGTCCAAAACTGATGTGGATTCTATCGGTTTCGTTTCCATTACTACCGATTCCGCTTATGTATTTCCACTTACCAACTACCAAAGCAGTCTTCTGGAAACCAGAACAGCCGGCGACAATTCACTGGTGAGCGAAGTAACAAGGCAGGGTGATTTCAAATTCCTTTATCGTTTACGCATCGATGAAAATGCGCTGCGCCGCAGGAACGTAACCGCTAAGCCGACGGAATATGTAAAGAAACTCGCCGAACAGCAACGTATTGCCGCGGGAAAGGCAACGCTTTTCCAGCAAACACAAAGTGGCGATACGAGCCAAAAACAGTCCGACTTCTTCGTCAATGAATTCCAGGGAGAAAAGAAAGACTCATCCCAGCTCGGAAAAATATTTAATGCAGAAGAAATTCAGCCCGAGCCGGTCTTGAAAAAAGCGAAGCTGTATGAATACAGGCCACCCAAGTTTTTCAATGATTATGTAGTGGCCGCCCTGAACAACACCGTGTATGTGGTCAACAAATATCAACCCTATGCCGGTGGTTCAGGACCGATCGACCCTGCCAACGGAAATAATCTAAGCGGATTGATCCGCGTAGGTACCGCCGACCTTTTCGAAGATTACAAAGTGTCGGGCGGCTTCCGGATCGCACCCAACCTGAGGGATAATGATGTGCTGTTCGAATTCACCAACCTGAAAAGGAGACTCGACTGGGGCTTTACGTATTACAGGAGCAATACAGAGAATGTGATCGATACCGGTGGTTTCTCTGGTGGAAATACGCAGGCATTGGTCAAGCAAACTTCAAGCTATTATCTTGCGCGTTTGCGCGTTGCCATCGACAAAGTAAAAAGTGTCAGGATCTCTATCGGCCCAAGGTTCGACCGCAATATTTTCCCGGCTACTTCCATCCGCAACCTGAAACAGCCGGATATCAAAAAGACCTATGGACAGTTCACAATGGAATATGTTCATGACAACACGCTTAATCCAACGATGAACATATGGCACGGGCTGCGATGGAAGGCCTATGTTGATTGGTTTACCCAGCTGAGCCAGTTGAGCACCAACGAAGGCAGGTTCCTCTTCAACACCGGAATTGACGCGAGACACTATCTACCCATCTATCGCAATGTGATCTGGGCCGTTCGAGCAGCTGCCGATTTTTCGTGGGGCAACCAGAAAGTGGTTTATTACCTCGGC
>DATMHB010000276.1:0-2087 GCA_035555175.1 Flavisolibacter sp.
CTTTTTCAAAAACAGTTTGGCAAGCTCCCGGTGTATGTACAGCGTTCCCTTGTGTCCCGGCCTGTGGAGGTTCAAAGTGCGATAGCCTGTTGTAAGCGAACCGTTCAATAGTTTGCCATCCTCGGCCACGTCTTCTTTATAGCTGGCAATCCTGCCTATAGATGAAATGGCATAGTTGTTCCTTAACTCCTTGCTTCCGCTAAAGACGAGGAGTTTCCAAACTTCGCCCGGAATCTTTTTAATAATGACTTTTGTTTTACGGGAAGGAATGGTGTCAACGGTCTGGAATCATACGCATAAATTTTGTGCCCGGCCATGTTGCTGATTGGCAGATTTCTCTAAACAAAGGAAAAATCTTTACAAATGTTCTTGCCACGCTGCCGAAACTGCATGCATTAGTTTTTTTCGGAACCGATCAATTTAAGGAACTGATCTTCTGAAAGGATCCTGATGCTGGCGATCTTTTTTGCTTTTTCAAGCTTGCTGCCCGCATCCTCGCCCACAACCAGGTAATTGAGCTTGCTACTGACGCCGGACACGATCTTACCGCCATTTTCTTCAACGGTTTGCTCTGCTTCACTCCGCTTCAATTTTGAAAGCGTGCCCGTAAAAAGAAACGTCTGACCGTCAAGGTTACCCCCGGTGGACAGTTCTTTCCTATCGTTTTTTAATTGGAGCCCGAGCGATTCCAGCGCATTTATCAATTCGATATTTTCGTGATTGCGGAAGAACTGGAACACGCTGCCTGCCACCTTCGGCCCAACGTCCTCTAAATTTTGTAGCGCTTCTTCATCAAATTTTTGTAGATCGAGAAGGTGTTCGATCGCATGTGCCAGCGTCTTCGCCATCGTTTCCCCAACATACCGGATGCCGAGAGCATAGATGAGCCGGTGAAGCGGTTGCTTTTTCGAATTCTCGATTGCCGACTTCAGATTATCAACGGATTTTTTTCCAAAGCCTTCGAGTTTTCCTATCGCTTCATAATCCAGCTGATAGATCTGCGGGATGGAGGTGAGCAACCCGAGCGTATAAAATTTTTCAATAATGGCCGCGCCCAATCCGCGAATGTCCATTGCATCCTTGCTCGCGAAATGCATCAATCGCTCCAGCACCTGTGCAGGGCAATTAATGTTGATGCAGCGCCACGCTGCTTCGTCTTCTGTCCTGATGATGGGCTCACCACAGGACGGACAATGTTTTGGAAATTTGATGGGTTTTTCATCACCGCTCCGCAATTCGGTGAGTGCCTTTACAATGTAGGGGATCACGTCACCGGCTCTTTCTACCAAAACGGTATCGCCGATCCGGATATCTTTTTCACGGATCACGTCTTCATTGAAAAGTGAAACCGATTTTACAGTTACGCCGCCAATATGGACCGGGTCAATTTTCGCGACAGGACCAATATTTCCCGTCCGTCCTACCTGATATTCCACGCTCAGCAATTTGCTCGTCGCCTGCCGCGCCTTGAACTTGTAGGCCATGGCCCACCGAGGATGGTGCGTAGTCATGCCCATGCGGTCCTGCAGTGCAAAATCGTTTACCTTGATCACCATGCCGTCGATCTCGTAAGGCAGCTCGTCGCGGAGGGTTTCAAACTCTATACAATAGTCGATGACGGCATCAATGCCCTTCAATATTTTTTTCTCTTTGTCAGGGCTCCTGAATCCCAGGTCGCACAGCATTTCCAAAGTCTGTGCGTGAGAGGTGACGTCAGTGCCCCCATCGGTCAGCGTATAATAACTTAAATGATAAATAAAGGCTTCGAGTTTTCGGCGGCCCACTTCAACGGGGTCCTTTATGCGGAGCGTGCCGGCCGCCGCATTGCGCGGATTGGCCAGCGGTGCAAGGCCCTGCTCGGCAAGCTGCTCGTTGAATTTTTTAAAATTGTTCTTATTGATGAGGACCTCTCCGCGCAGTTCAACGGTTTGCAATCCATGATCGGAAAATTTTGCAGATAGAGGAATGGTCCTGATCTGCCTGATATTCGGCGTGATGTCGTCTCCCTGCACGCCATCTCCGCGGGTGGCCCCACGCACCAGGCGATCGTCTTCATAAACAAGCGAAATGCTGGCGCCATCGAACTT